>CAZGIZ010000130.1:0-12856 GCA_964526655.1 uncultured Desulfobacteraceae bacterium
ATGGCCACCAGGGTCGCAGTCACAAGAAAATAGAAGCCGAAGTCCGTTCCCTGCCGGTTCATCAACCCGAAGGCCATCCCCCTGTTTCGTATATGTACCAGGTCAAAGAAACCGTCTATCAGGGTTATGGATTCATGATACCCTATGGCGCGAGAGACAATAAATTTGGATAACTGATCCAGGAGGATGATGGACAGAGCGGGCAGGATAAACAGATAATAGTCCCTTTTCACCTTTACGCATACCCCATTTCTCTCAGGGCCTCAAGACACCTTGTGCAGATCGTCGGAAAAGCCTCGTGTTCCCCTACCGTGGGGTCATGGACCCAGCAGCGTTCGCACTTGGGATCAATGGAAGGGGCCACCTTTATGATCAGGCCCTCGACCTCTTCTCCTTTGACCCCTCCTTCAACCTCTCCCGCGGCCGTCAACTCGACTGAGGATACAATGAATATGGATCTCAACTGTTCCTTATAGGGGGCGAGAAGCGTCTCAAGTTCCGGGGACAGGCCAAGGGTGACGGAGGCATCCAGTGAATGGCCTATCAATTTATCCTTTCTCGCTATCTCCAGGGCCTTGGTTACCTCTCCCCTGATCCTGAAAATTTCCTCCCACCGACCGGCTAATTCAGTATCCCTGTATTCCTCACTCACGGGCATGAACAGGTCCGCGTGAACGCTCGGGGACCCGTTTTCATGATCCATGTGCTGCCATATCTCATCGGCCGTGAATGACAGGACGGGCGCCATAATCCTGACAATGACTTTCAGTATCTCATCCATTACGGTCTGGGCGGATCTGCGGGCCCTGGAATTTTTTGAAGATACATAGAGCCTGTCTTTGATAATATCGAGGTAAAAGGATGACAGATCAATGACACAGAAATTGTGGAGGGTGTGATAGACCAGATGGAACTCAAAGTCCTCGTAGGCCTTTATAACCCTGTCACTCATCTCCTTGAGCCGGTAAAGGGCCCACCTGTCCAGTTCCCCCATCTCTTGGTAGGAGACCCTGTCCCTTTTATAATCAAAATCGTAGAGGTTTCCCAGTAGATAGCGGCAGGTGTTGCGGATCCGCCTGTAGGCCTCTGTCAGGCGCTGCAGGATCTCTTCGGAGAGTCTAATGTTGTCCCTGTAGTCTTCTCCTGCCACCCAGAGCCTGAGTATCTCAGACCCGTATTTCTTTATGAGATCTTCCGGGGATATGACGTTCCCGGCGGACTTGTGCATGGCCTTGCCAGCCCCGTCCACCACAAAGCCGTGGGTCAGGACGTTCCTGTAAGGGGCGTCGCCTCTGGTGCCTACCGAGCATAAAAGCGAGCTGTGAAACCATCCCCTGTGCTGGTCGCTCCCCTCGAGATAGAGGTCCGCCGGGCTTTTCAGGTAGTCCCTCTTTTCCATGACCGCGGCATAGCTTACTCCCGAATCAAACCAGACATCCAGGATGTCCGTCTCTTTCCTGAAATTGTCGCCGCCGCATGCCGGACAGGTGGTTCCCGGGGGCAGGAGATTTTTTTCGGTTTCACTGAACCAGATGTCCGCGCCCGATTCCTCCACCAGCCGGGCCACGTGATCAACGATCTCCGGAGCAATTATCTTGGTATCGCAGTCCCTACAAAAGAAGACCGTGATGGGAACTCCCCATGCCCTCTGACGGGATATGCACCAGTCAGGGCGGTTGGCTATCATCAGGTAGATACGCTCCTGGCCCCATGAGGGGATCCAGGAGACCCTTTTAATGGCCTCCAGGGCCTTCTGCCTCAGCCCCTCCTTTTCCATGGAGATGAACCACTGCTCCGTTGCCCTGAAAATGACGGGATTCTTGCAGCGCCAGCAGTGTGGATACTCATGGGAGATCATTTCCTCCTTTATAAGGGCGCCCACTTCGGAAAGTTTTTTATTGACGGACCTGTTCGCGGAAAACACTTCCTGGCCCGCAAAAAATTCCACATCCTTTGTAAAACGGCCCGCATCGTCCACGGGGGAATATATATCAAGGTTATAGGCCAGCCCTGTCTCGTAGTCCTCCCTCCCATGACCGGGGGCCGTGTGCACACAGCCGGTGCCTGCGTCCAGGGTGACATAGGGGGCGAGGACTATGAGGGATTCCCTTTCGTACAGGGGGTGCTTTGCCTTCAGATTCTCGAGGACGCCGGCCCTGAAGGTCTCAAGGACCCTGTAGGAATCCAAACCGAAGGAGTCCATGCATATGTTAAGCAGTCCCTCGGCCATGATCAGGACCTCATTATCATTCACTTCAGCGGCCACATAATCCAGATCAGGATGGAGGGCTATGGCTAAGTTTGCGGGTATGGTCCAGGGCGTTGTCGTCCAGATCACCATGAAAACCTTTTTCCCGGACAAGGAAGGGAATTGCTTTGACAGGTCCGAAATCATGGGGAATTTGACGAAAATGGAGGGTGAGGAGTGCTCCCTGTATTCAACTTCCGCTTCGGCCAGCGCCGTCCGGCATGACGTGCACCAGTAGACCGGCTTCTTGCTCTTATAGACGCTTCCATTGAGGGCAAATTTCCCGAACTCCCTGACGATTACTGCCTCATAGGAGAAATTCATTGTAAGGTAGGGATCGTCCCATTCCCCAAGGACCCCGAGGCGCTTGAATTCATTCCTCTGGATGCCTATATATTTTTCAGCGTATTTCCGGCAGTAGCGCCTTATCTCCACCTGGTCCATATCCTTTTTCTTTTTGCCCAGCTCCATATCGACCTTGTGCTCGATAGGGAGGCCGTGGCAGTCCCATCCCGGAACATAGGGGGCGTCAAAACCCGCCATCTGCTTGGATTTGATGATTATATCTTTTAATATCTTGTTAAAGGCCGTACCCATATGGATATTGCCGTTCGCGTAGGGTGGGCCGTCATGGAGCATGTAGGGGGTCCGGCCCCTTGACGCCTTTCTGATGATATTATAAAGCCCGATTTCATCCCACTTCTCGATCATCTCGGGCTCTCTTTTTACCAGATTGGCCTTCATGGGAAACTGGGTTTGGGGCAGATTCAGGGTCGATTTATGGTCCATTTTCGAAAAGCTCCTCCAGGCATAATGATTACATTTGATTATCAGATGAGAAGGTTCAAGTCAATTGCAATGATTTGAAAGGCATGCCGGTTGTGCAGGATCGCAAAATAAGACTTCAAGTAATGTTTTACCCGGATGTTAGTGAATTTGTCTCAAAGTCAATATATCATAACATATTATATTGACATAATCTCATATAAACAGTATGAAAAATTCTGATAATTTTACGTGAATAGTCAAAGGAGAAAGGAAATGAAGAGAGGGAGATTCCTGTTTCCGGTACTGGTATGCCTGTGTATCGCAGGATGCGCGCCCGTTGCCTTCATGGTCGGCGCGGCCGCAGGTGTCAGCGGTTATAAATATTACGAAGGCGCCCTCACAGTCGTCTATCAGGCCCAGTATATCAAGACATGGGACGCATCCATCAAGGCGCTGACAGACATGGGATTCAGTATAAAAGACAAAAAGCAGGATCTTACGAAGGGTAAAATAGAGGCGATGCGAGCCGACAATAAGCCGGTTACGGTTTCCCTCAAATACGTTTCTTCCCAGGAGACGGAAGTTACAATCCGGGTAGGGCTATTAGGTGATGAGAACGCATCCCATGTCATCAAAGACAAGATCAGGAGCGTTCTTTTTAAGTAAGACCCGATTCAGGTGCCTATATTCAGCTCTCCCAGCATACTATCAATATAATCAAGAATGAAGTCTCTCTGCCCCTGGTCGCAGTAGCCGCTGCAGGGGCATATCAAGTCCCTGGAGCCGCGCAGGAGAAACTCCACTTTAATCCAGTCCTTTCCCAGTTCTATTGCGAATTTATAGGGCTGACACTCCAGGTGCTGAGCCTGCAGCCAGTTAAGGCGATCCCCTGGCATCTCCATCCAGAATAGATTTTCCATTCCGGACATGGCAGCCTTCTCCCGCAGGAACATCTCAATCTTTTCCATATCCGGGACGGTGATCTCATCTATAAAATAACATTTCATAAAAAATCTCCGCCCGGCCCCTTATCAATCTTTCCGCCCTCCAGGAATGCGTCGAGGACAGAATATAGCCAGACAATGCCGAACGCTATTACCGGGAACCACAAAAAGGAAAAATTTCCTTCACGCAGATGCTGTAAGATTACCACGGAATCAACTCTCTCTAACGCCTGGCCTTCCAGGAGGGAAAGGACCTTGTATGTCAGGGTAACTATTACTATAATAAAAAGGAGGAATACAAGGCCCAGAATGATTATCCCCTTTTTCAATCGATGATTCAGGATCTGTCCCAGTCCGGGGACGATCAGGGCGGAACATAATGGGGAGAGGAGCTGTCTTTTCATGATCTTTTTATCTATATGGTGAATGGTGAGAGTTGTCAACCGGGGAATTTGATCCCTTTAGGGAGAAGAGCCGTATATTTTAACATTGAAATTTTGGGTCCCATGATCTAAGGTCCCGTTAAGGGAGAGTCAGTTAAGATCAATAAAGGATATCATCAACATAATAAATGACCGATGGCGGATAATAAAAAAAGAATAATAATGGAGCACCCCTTTCCAAAATCCACCTCCCTGGTGGATAAATGTAAGAGGCTCCAGGAAGTGGTTACACCGGAAGATACCCTGGCTGTGCTGATAAACGCCGACCCGGATTCCATGGCCAGCGCCATGGCGTTGAAGAGATTCTTTTGGAGAAAGGTCAAAAAGACCTCCATTTATCGGATCAACGTTGTCAAAAGGGCGGACAACCTGGCCATGATCAAGCTCCTCAAGATGGACCAGAGATATATCAGAAAGCTCGACAGATCCGAGATAACCAAGTGGGCGATAGTGGATTCACAGCCCCAGCATAATGAACAGTTTGCCAAATTCCGGTTCGATATAATCATAGATCATCATCCCATGAACGCCGGATCCGCCGGACAGTTCGTGGATATCAGAGATGAATACGGGGCGACTTCCACCATACTGACGGAGTATCTCAGGACCGTCGGCATAAAGCCGTCTCCAAGACTGGCCACGGCCCTGTTTTACGGGATAAAGACGGATACGGACAACTTTGTCAGGCACTCGTCCCCAAACGACCTCAATGCCTTCAGGTATCTTTACCAGTTCGCGAATATCAATATTATCAAGAAAATCGAATCGTCGGAGATAACCAGGAAGTCGCTCGGCAGTTTCAGGGACGCGGTGGAACGGCTGACATTCATAAAGGACATCGCGTTCATCCATATGGATGAGGTGGACAATCCTGATATCCTGGTCATTATAGCGGATTTTTTCCTGAAGATGGGTGAAGCAACATGGTCCATTGTTTCCGGCATCCACGGACAGAAGCTTATAATTATAATCAGATACGCCGGGTTCCGTCTCGATGCGGGAAAAATGGCCCAAAAGCTTTTCGGAACTTACGGGACCGCGGGCGGTCACAGGGGGGCCGCCAGGGCGGAAATACAGGTTGAAAAGATAAAACAGGGAAAGAACGGAAAGGCCGGATACGCGCAGTTTGTCATGGACAGGTTAAAGACCCTTTAGTCAGGTACACTGGGAGAAAAAGCATAGGGGCTTCAATTGACCACGTTTGAGAGTCAGATAATCAGCGAGAAGATGGTTGAGGAGGTCAAGACCTCCATTAAGGATAAAAACAGCCAGCTCCTGTTAAAGCTCATCAGCGATATGCGCGCAGCAGACCTCGCCGATCTTATAGAGCATCTCGATCCGGAAGAGCGTATCTACCTCTTTGAGCTGCTTGAACCGGAAGGCGCGGGGGAGGTGCTTGTGGAGATCGAGGCCCCTGTGCAGGAGAGTATTATAAGTGATCTTGACGATAAGATCATCACGGAGATTGTTCAGGAACTCGACTCGGATGACGCCGCCGACATTGTGGGTGACCTTCCCGAAGAGCGTGCAAAAGAGATCATCGAAAAACTTGAGAACGGGGTCACCGAGGAACTGGAAAAGCTTCTCCCCTATAGTGAAGACACGGCCGGCGGTCTCATGGCACTTGAGTATGTGTCGGTGAATCAGGACTGTACCGTCCAGGAGGCCATTAACATCATAAGAGAAAAGAGGGAGGAAGTCGAAAATTTATATTACCTCTGGGTCGTGGATGATTTCAAGAGGCTGGTCGGTGTGGTGTCCCTCAAGGATCTGGTCCTGGAGCCGCCTGAGCAGAAAATAGGCAATATCATGAATCCGGAGGTTATTTCAGTCTATGTCAACAGGGACCAGGAAGAGGTCGCTCACCTGGTCAAGAAATATGACCTTGTAAGCATTCCCGTGGTTGATGACAACAACAGGCTCGTGGGCCGCATTACCCATGATGATATCATTGACGTGATAGAGGAGGAGGCGGATGAGGATATCTCTTTAATGGCCGGCGTGATAAGACAGGAGATCGCCGAAGAGTCACCCTTCAAGATCTCCAGGGCCAGGCTGCCCTGGTTGATAGCGGGCCTTTTGGGGGGTATCCTGGCGGCCGCGGTTATCGATCAGTTCGAATCTTCCCTTGAAAGGGTGATCGCGCTTGCCTTTTTCTTCCCAGTGATAATGGCCATGGGAGGAAACACAGGGACCCAGGCCTCCACTGTGGCTGTGAGGGGATTGGCCACGGGCGACATCGGCCTTGTTAACATATCGAAACGGCTCTGGGTGGAAATGAAGGTCGCACTCCTAAACGGGATTATCGTCGGGATATTGCTGGGACTGATTGTGGGAACCTGGCTCTCTGATTACGGGCTGGGGTCGGTTGTAGCAATCGCGCTCATGATGATCGTGCTGATATCGGGTTTCATAGGCGCGGCAGTGCCCCTGGCCCTGAAGAGATTGAACATCGACCCGGCCCTTGCAACCGGACCCTTTGTCACTACTTCCAACGACATAATAAGCCTGCTTATCTATCTTGGGCTTGTAACCATATTTCTTGATACGACTGCGTAACATGATTAAGGATTAAATCCTAAACATAAAAAAAGTTACAGATTATGCGTGTACTCCTGGTTGAAGATGATCTGAAGATTGTCTCTTTTATTTCAAAGGGATTAAAAGAGGCCGGATTCGCCGTTGATCACGCTGATGATGGTGAAAACGGGCTTCACCTTGCGCTGACAGAGCCATACGATGCAGCGGTTATCGACATCATGCTTCCCCGTCTCGACGGTTTGTCCATTATTGAAAGAATGCGCCAGCAGAAAATAAACACCCCCGTCATAATACTGAGCGCAAAGCGATCCGTGGATGACAGGGTCAAGGGTCTCCAAACAGGCGGGGACGACTATCTGACCAAACCCTTTTCCTTTTCCGAACTCCTGGCCCGCATAAACGCCCTAATACGAAGAGCCAGCAATATTTCCGAGCCGACAAGCATTGTTGTGGGTGAGCTTTCAATAAACCTCATCACGCGCGAGGTCTTAAGGGATAACAAACGGGTCGATCTTCAACTTCGTGAGTTTTCACTCCTCGAGTATCTCATGCGCAATCAAGGCAGGGTACTCTCAAAAACCATGATCCTGGAACACGTCTGGGACTATAGTTTTGACCCCCAGACGAATGTAGTGGATGTGCTGGTCTCACGCCTGCGGGGAAAAGTAGACAGGGACTTTAAAGAGAAGATGATCCACACAATCCGGGGAGTCGGTTATGTGCTTAAGGTTTCTTAAGCGCTTCCAAAAGACTATCGGTTTCCGTCTCACAGTCTGGTATTCCGGCATATTTATAATCAGCACCCTGATCCTTTTCGCTATCGCCTATTTTCTCCTCTCTTCTTCTCTTAGCAGGCAGGATCATAATTCCATCCAGTTGAAGCTCAAGGAACTTTCCGCTTTATATCAGGCCGGCGGCATCGACCAGTTGAAAAGGGAGATCGCCATTGACAAAAAATTCCTAAAGAAAAGCCCATTTTTTATCAGGCTGTCGGATGGAAAGAACAATACCCTCCTTTTGATCCTTCCCTATCAGTGGTTGGAATTCGATCTGAAAAAGCTTGAAAATATAGAAATAGATGAGGGCATAAAATGGCTTTATCTGCCCATAAAAGAGGATGGATACGAACTGGAGGTGGGATCATTCCTTTTGTCCAAGGGATATTTGCTACAAGTCGGGAAAAGCAATGAGGATCGCGAAAAGATCCTGAGAAAGTTTCGTGAGATCTTTTCTTATGTCATTATCCCTTTGATTCTTTTCGGATTCATGGGAGGTAGTTTTGTCGCCTACAGGGCACTGCTCCCTATTCGACACCTCATCAGCACCGTGCGGGCAATAGAATCCGGGGAAATGGGCGCCCGGGTGCCGAGCCCCCAGACAGCAGATGAGCTCGAAGAATTGATTATGCTCTTCAATAACATGGTCATAAAGATCGAATCATTGATAAAGGGAATAAGGGATTCACTGGATAATGTGGCTCATGACCTGCGCACTCCCATGACAAGATTCCGGGGCATTGCCGAAATGGCCCTCCAGTCGGATCAGAAACCGGAGACATTACGGGAGGCCCTGTCTGATTCCCTGGAGGAGTCGGAACGGATTCTCACTATTCTGGATACACTGCTGGACATTTCAGAAGCGGAAACGGGGGTGATGAAACTTGATGTTAAAATGATAGATATAAAGACATTGATCGATGATGTCGTTGAGATTTACCTTTATGTGGCCGAGGGAAAGGATATTGATATTCATATCCGGGTCCCGGACGGCATCAATGTCAACGCTGATCCCGCGCGACTGAGCCAGGCCCTTGCCAATTTGCTTGATAACGCCATCAAATACACCCCTAATAAAGGAGAGATCGAACTCGAATCCTGCCAGCTACAAGGAAAGGTTGTCATTACCGTAAGGGACACAGGGATTGGAATACCGCAAGAAGAGCTTCCAAGGATATGGGATCGATTATACCGGGGCGATCAAAGCCGGTCTCAAAAGGGCTTCGGTCTGGGCCTGAACCTGGTCAAGGCCATTGTCCATGCACACAAAGGTCAGGTTGAGGTCCTGAGTGAGCCGAACAAGGGGTCCACCTTTCGTATTATTCTCCCTGCCTGACCTACCTGAGAACATTTCAAATTTGTAATCTTCTCGTAAGATTTCTGAAAGCTTTTCCAATTATACTGCCGTCTAATCCAAAGAATCATTTTCAGACAGGGATGATTAGGCTCTTTTGATCAGATCTTTTGATGCTTAACGGGAATTGGAAAAACATACTGAAGGAGGACTTATACTATGGGGCTTAAAAAGGTTTATTCATCTGCATTCATCTTTATGACCGTATTCCTGGTTTTTATGTGCCTGGCCTCCTTTGCGTCAGCAGAGGAAAAAGAGCGGAATCTGCCTGCCCGGGGCATCTCTGTCGCGCCTGAATACACTGGGGTGGTCATATCCCAGGACGAAGATGCGAGCGTCGATCTTATTGTAAAAGATCTGGGGAGGAGGGATGAAGATATAGATCTTGCGGTTACTTCGGTTCCAAAGGGGTGGAACGCAAAAATACAGACCTATAGCTTCGGGATAACCGGGGTTCACGTGGAATCGGATAAATCCAAGAGCCTTACCCTCAAGGTAGAGCCCGCCAAGGGATCCAAACCGGGGGAATACCCAATAAAGATAAGCGCAAAAACCGATGACGGTAAATTCAGATCCTCCAGCCAGTTAATGGTCACGATCAAGCCAAAGGAAAAAATGAAAAAAGAGGCCCGAGGCGTCAATATCACCACTTCATATCCCGTGCTTGAGGGGCCCACAGACGCCAAGCTCGAGTTTTCAATCGAAGTGGAAAACAAGACGGACAAGGACGATATATTTAATCTCTCCTATGAGGGCCCCAAAGACTGGGATATCAATTTTAAACCCGCCTATGAAGACAAGTACTTCTCCAGTTTGAGGATAAAGACGAAACAGAGCCAAACCCTGGCCGTCGAGGTAAAACCGTACCCCGAGGCAGAACCTGGGAGATATCCCATCAAGGTAAAGGTCAGCTCCGGAATAGCCAGCGGAGAAGTTGAACTTACGGTTGTTCTCACGGGGACCTACAAGCTGGATGTGGGGACTTCCAATGGTCTTCTCTCGTTGGACGCCCTCCAGGGCAAGGAGGCAAATCTCTCTTTTTATATAAGAAACACCGGATCCGCCACGCAGAATAATATCAAATTCCTCTCCTTCAAACCTGAAAACTGGAAGGTGAAATTCAATCCGGAAAATATCGAGACATTGGCCCCAGGGGAATTAAAGCAGGTTGAGGTCACCATCACCCCCGGAGAACAGGCCCTTGTGGGAGATTATTCCGTCAACCTGTCCGTAAATGGTGAAAAGGCTACAAAAAATCTGGAGCTGAGGGTGACTGTAAAGGCATCAACGGCCTGGGGTTGGATAGGTATCGGCATCATAGTCCTTGTGATTGCAGGTCTTGTTACCATGTTTGTCAGGCTGGGGAGACGTTAAAATGGGAGATGAGACAATAATAAAGACCTTGGCCCTGACAAAGAACTATAACAACCATCCGGCCGTGGACCACCTCTCCCTCATGGTCGAGGAGGGGATAATTTTCGGGTTCCTTGGGCCAAACGGGGCCGGCAAAACCACCACACTGCTGATGCTTTTAGGGCTGACCCAGCCCTCTGGAGGAAGCGCGAGGGTCTGCGGGTTGGATCCCGCGAGAAGGGCAAGGGATGTCAAAAAACTGGTGGGCTACCTTCCCGAGAATGTAGGCTTTTACGGTGACATGAATGCCTTCCAGAGTCTTCAGTACGTCGCCGATTTGAACGGCATGAATGGGAAAAATACAGATAAAAAGATCGGTGAGCTGTTGGAAGTGGTCGGTCTTCTGGAAAACGCCTCTAAAAAAGTGGATGCCTATTCCCGCGGAATGAGACAGCGCCTGGGCATCGCAGAGGTCCTTATCAAAGAGCCGAAGGTCCTTTTTCTTGATGAACCCACTCTGGGATTGGATCCTGATGGCGCCTTTAGACTGATAGAACTTATCCGGTCGTTAAACCGGGAGAGAGGAATCACCGTCCTGCTGTCGTCCCACCACCTCCAGCAGGTCCAGAAGATATCGCACCGCGTCGGTATCATGATTAAGGGAAGGTTGGTTGCCGAAAACTCCATCGATGCCCTGGCAAAGGAGAAATTCGGGATAGGGGATAAGAAATACAGCCTGGAAGATGTCTATATGAAGTATTTCCGGGAGGACTAACTATGCAAGGATTAATGGCCATATACAGAAAAGAACTCGCGGATCACTTCAGCAGTTATCGATTCCTGATCCTGTTTGCCCTTATTGCCATGGTCGGTTTTATCACAAGTTATATGGCCGGGATAAATCTGAGGGAAAGCCTTGAGGGGGTGGCCAGGCCCAAATTTGTTTTTTTAATGCTCTTTAATCTCCCAGGGGCGCTATTTTCCCTTGTGCAATTCGTGGCATTTTTTGGGCCTCTTATGGGGCTGGTCCTGGGTTTTGACGCGGTAAACCGTGAAAAGGCCCATGGGACCATGATCAAATTAGTCTCTCAGCCCATTTACAGGGACTCTGTAATCAACGGGAAATTCCTTGCCGGTGTTACCACCATCACCATAATGCTGGTATCAATCGTCCTGGTCATTTCAGGTTTCGGACTCATCCTCCTGGGGGTGGTGCCGGGGATAGAGGAGATCTGGCGGATAGTTATCTATCTTGTCATAAGTATATTCTATATATCATTCTGGCTTGGCGTATCCATTTTATTTTCCATCGCCTTCAGAAGCATAACCACTTCGGCCCTGACATCCTTCGCGCTGTGGATCTTTCTGTCCTTCTTTATCTCCATGGGGGCCAGTGTGCTTGCCAATTCCATTGCACCAGTGGACAGTCAAGGCGGTACAAACCAGATGACGCTGATCAAAAACAATAAGATTAAAGAATCGGTCTCTTTATTTTCCCCGATGGTCCTCTATTCCCAGGCGTCTTCGACAATCATCGATCCCACACAAAAAACAACAAGTTCCCTCATACTCATGGGGCCCATGGAGAGGCTTTCCATTTCACGTTTCCAGAATCCTCTTTCTCTGGGACAGAGCATTGTAGTGGTCTATCCTCATATCGTTGCCCTTGTGGCCATTACCCTGATCTGCTTTGCCCTATCTTATACACTATTTATGACCCAGGAGATCAGGATGTGATTTTTATGGGGAGTATTTTGGGAATTTTAATCAACGGGGCCGGAGCGTGAAAAAAATAATCATAATGAGTCTCAGAAAAATGGATGTCAACAACGGATTTGTTCAATTGTTAAAGGGATTGTTTCCAGAATGTGAAATTGAAATTTTTCCAATTTACCTCGATTCAGAGGATTTTCAAGAGGGGGATACAAATGTACCAAGGAGAAAGCGCTTGTGAAATAGGGGGTGGGGTGGAAGGGCATAAACGGGTCCTGGTAGTGGATGACGACGACGGTATCCGCGAGATGCTTTTAAAGGTATTTTACATTATGGGATACGAAGCGGTTCCGGCCCACAGCGGGTCTGAAGCCTTGAATATATTCTTAAAGGGCCCTTTTGCCCTTGTGATGACGGATCTCCAGATGCCTGGAATGGACGGCTGGAGCCTGGCATCCCATATAAAGGAGAGGTCTCCAGAGATCCCTGTCCTGTTGATGACGGCTCAGGCAAGAGAGCGTGTCATGGAGGAATTGAAAGGGAGCTCAATCGATTCCGCCCTGTTTAAGCCCTTCAGCCTGGAGGAGTTAAGAAAGGAGGTTCAGAGAGTACTAAAAGAAAGATCCTAATAAGTGACAGAGGAAAACCGGATTTTTTATTTTAATCTCAGTGAAAGGCCCCTGAAATCTTAATACTATATACATTAAGTATTTAGT
>CAZGIZ010000131.1:0-12821 GCA_964526655.1 uncultured Desulfobacteraceae bacterium
ACGCTGGTAAAAAACTAAATATCATTCTATTAATCTTACTTTTTTATCAGCGTCCCCATTGACATTGATTACTTCCTGAACCCCGTGCTGAATGATAATTATTATCTTTTTGCCCATTGGATTGTGGCACGGCGAATGGCTTCGATGAGATGTTCAGCTTGACTCGTCTTGCATAAATAGTCTGCCGCACCAGCTTTGAGCATCCTTTCGCGCGTTGCCTGATCGTTGTGCATGCTAAGACCAACAATGCAGATATACGGCTGAGCCTGGCTGATTTCAGCTGTGGCCTGGATGCCGTCCAACTCGGGCATGGAGACATCCATCAAAATGAGATCCGGATTCAACTCTTTTGCCAGGGAAACTGCTTCTCTACCATTGTTCGCCTGAGCGATCACTTCCAAGTCATGGCTTCTTTTAAGAAGATTCGCCAGCCCCTCTCTCACGATTCGATGGTCGTCTGCTATTATAATACGAATTTTATTGGAAATGGTCTCATGGACCGCCTTGGCAACGGGCGAATTGCTTATCGATTCTGTTAGATCAGGTGGTCGTCTCTCAATCGGAACGGATATCCGCACCCAGCATCCTTTCCCGGGTTCGGACTCTAAGGTGATTTTGCCTCCTATACTATGGATTCTCTCCTTGATGCTGAACAAGCCGAACCCTTCGCTGATTTTTTGGTTGTCCAGGTAAGTAGCGGCCTCGAACCCTTTTCCCGAATCCATGACGCTGAGCATGATCATATTACCATCCGTACTGACATCCACAGAGGCAGAATGGACTCCTGCATGTTTGATAACGTTAAACAAAAGCTCTTTGACCGCGCGATAAAGCATGGAAGCAAGCGCAGTCGATTCGGGTTCGGCTTCTTTCTCGGTATGCAAGGTTACCGAGAGACCATGCTTTAATTCCATATACTTTGCAAGCCAGGTCAGTGCCGCTAGGAGACCATTTTGTTGGAGTATGGGAGGGCTCAACTCCAGGCACAGTTCGCGGGATACTTGAATGCTTTCAGCGATGTCTTTTTCAAGTTCGTCAAGTTTTTCTTTCACGTGCCCATCTATTTTGTCCTTGGGAAGAATATAAGATATTTTATACAGCAGCGACGCCAGTCTCTGTTGGAGGTCATCGTGCAATATCATGGAAAGACGCCGGCGTTCACGGTCCTCGGCATTGGATAGCTCCAGGGCCAATTTTTGAAGCTGCAAAGAACGTTGCTTGACCTCGGCGGTGCGTTCGCTAACTTTCATTTCCAGTTCATCACGGGACCTTTTGATCTCCTCCTCCGCCTGCTTGCGCTCGGTGAAATCGATATTGTAACAAACTCCTTGATCTTTTTCAGGCCCCACCAATGCACCACCAATTAAAATCGGGACGCGCGTCCCATCGTTTCTAATATATTCTTTTTCAAAAGGATCACAGAAACCTTTCTCGTTTATAATCTCTATAGCTTCTTGATCCAAGTGAACAAATTCTGGTGGTGTAATGTCGAGCCAACGTACTTTCCCTGACTTTAAATCATCTTTTGTATAACCAATTATATCAAGAAACGCATTGTTGGCGTCAACTATCGCTCCTGATGATTCCCAAAATGCAATTCCCAACATATTCGATTCGTATATTCGACGGAACTTCTCCTCGCTTTTCCGCAGCACCTCTTCTGCCTTCCTTCGCTCAGAGCTTTCAATGATTTCCCATCTATTTCCCCGCTTGACAAGAGCAAATTGATGGTTGGCGACTACATCCATGATTTCGGTTGCCCCACATTTGTCAAGAGAGTAGGAACAAATCGCAAGCATTTTATAATTCCCAATGACAATATTTATCATCTCTTCATAGTCGGTGAAGTCTCTCCAATACTTATCTTCAAGCCAAAAAGTATTTCCTGTTAAGCGAATCCCGTCAAATCCTCTTTCCAGGGCCTGTTTCTCTTTCTCAACCCAGCTGTCCAGGACTTCATCAGCATCGAACTCCCCTGATTTAGTATACCACTGGCTAAAATCCAGGATCTCTATCTGGCCTTTTTCAATATAGTCATCCAGCTTCCTCACAATTTTCTTTAGGCTTGCCTTTGCTTTTTTAGCATTTAGAGGTTCAGCAGTAATCCACATACAGAATTCATTGTTTTCCAATCCTGCTTTGAAATAAGGAGCCAGAATATCTATCAAATCCTCTGGGGTCTGGTAAAATTGACATAGATGTGTGCCCCAGGAAGTATTGCCAATAATATCGATTCCTGTTTTTCTAAGCTCTTTTTCCATTTTTGGTTCCTCTTAAAGTGGGCCGAATAGATCGAAGACTTTATAATTGTTTTTTTGCTGTGTATTGCCTTATATTAGAAATAAAGTAGCATGTACTCCAATTTATGTTTTGAATGGGCCTATTATAACAAGACATATAACAATCTGCGGAGTCATTATCAGTATTCCATTAAGTATGATAGAGAGTATATTGGGCGGTTATGTATACTTGCATAATTGGAAAGCTTACCCAAATTTCAGTATTCTTGCCATATACTATAATGTGGTAAAATTGTTGATTAGCTATGGTAGTCAACATGTCATATGATCGTATTAGAGATCATTCCCTTCCCCTGTTCCAATAGACTTATTTTATTGATAATGGTGTCCCTTGCGGATTCGAATATGGCGGTGGCCTGCTGGACGATGAAGTTGCCGCGTTCGACTTTGGCGAAGAGGACGAGGCGGAGGGCTTGCAGAATTTGAGGTTTTTTCTCATAGGGGAACCTTCTGAAGAGAGGTTGATGAAGAAGTATCATCACCAAATGAAGGATTCAAGGGGCCAAGGATTCAGGGATTCGAGTGAAATGATTTAAAATCACAAAGGACTATAAAACAATAATTTGAATCCTTGTTAAAGACCCCGGTGTTTTTTACTGATAACTCTCGAATCTTGGACTACTTTCTTCTTATAAACAGAAAATAAGATTAAATCTTGAGCCATGTTTTTATGCAGCCTGACCGGACATCTCTTGGTATGAGAACTCCCATAAGGCTGCATTACTCTTAGCATGTTCTATGGTCATATTCACGATATTTCCTTTATCATCCAGATCAATATAGATATTCTCGCTTATCTCTTTCGTCTCATAAACGTCCTTTTCTGTGAATTCCACATGGGCGGTATCCGTGTCTGAAAAATATTTCACCTTCATATCTTATTCCTCCTTAAAGGATCGATCGAAAAAAGCGTTATGTATCGTTTCACCATCCTCTAATAAAATTACTCGAAGATATCGATCAACATCTTGTATCCTTGCCCATTTCTTGATGCGTCCATCAGATTGAATCTCTGTTTTTAGGGGATGTTCAATAACAAATTTTATCCAATCATCCTTTATTGAAGCTCGATCCTTCCTTTTCCTTGTATATTGGAAATATTGTGTCGACTTCATTATACCATCATTCCATAGAATCAATTCATATATTTTTATAAACATCCATTCCAATTAACCAGTAGGTTACATATATCATTGAAAATAGTCAAACTTTTCCATACATCACCTTAACAGTTCATTATTCTTTCAAGCACAGTCAATAAAAGAATGGCCGTCATCGGTTATGAATTCATGCGGTTTGAGTTCTGGATTTGAATAGTTACTGTTCCTGGACATTAGCCTGGTATTCAGTCCATCAGCTAAGGAAAACGTACAAACCCTTACGAATTGATTGTTTTAGAATGAAAACTCTTTAAAAGTTCAGACAATGTTCAGACGATATCCTGATTAAAAAAAACGACTGAGAATGATGTTTCAACACCTTGTAATCATTGGACTTTAACTTTTACATTTCGTGATTCAACCAGGGTGGGGGACTTTTGTTCCCGTTTCTTACTGACTCTTTGCAATAAAAAAGCACTCATGATTCCATTCATAAGTGCTTGGTATGGTTGTCTTTTTTAAGATGCCGAGACGCAGAATCGAACTGCGGACACGGGGATTTTCAGTCCCCTGCTCTACCGACTGAGCTATCTCGGCACCGTTTTGAATGCCTTATAACCCTTAAAAATAGGCCGGTCAAGATGAAAATAAGAATCATTTTATGTTTTTAGGTAAGAGTTCATAATTCAGGGGGTCTCCAGAGCAGAGGGGTTGAAGCAAAGTGGCGCATGGCTCAAGGCACAAGGCATAAGGGTTAAAATGTAGATTAATACCTTACGCCTTGCGCCATGTACCTTACGCCAGCTATTAATTTTCCGATATCCGACATAGCTTCAAAATGATTTATTTTTATATTGTTACAATATACTACTCTGCCTTATCTTCAGGTTCATCGAGGTCAAGGTCAAGATCCAGGTTCTCAAGGTCGAGCATGGGCGTATCATCAACTTTATTATCGTCTTTATGCTCCCCTGAATTGTCAAGGGATTGAGGTAGGGGCTCCTGCTCCTCTTCATCCAATATTAATGCCTCCAGATCCTGTCCGCTCATGGAAACGCCGTCATCCAGTTCCAGGGCATCGCCTATATCTTCGCTATCCGTTTCATCGAGAGAGACTTCTCCAAGCTCCAGAAAATCCTCTATATCCTGATCCTGGTCGGGCTCAGCCGGCTCTTCCAGGGAGAGGTCCCCGAGCTCAAGGGCTTCCCCGGGTTCTTCAGGAAGAGATTCATCCAGCGATATGTCTCCCAGGTCAAGGACCCCATCTGATTCTTCGCCCGGGGATTCGTCAAGTGAAAAGTCGGCAAGGTCGATTGTCTCCTCCTCCCCCTCAGATTCAGATTTATCGAGCACGAGGTCTTCAACAAACCGGGCTTTTTCTTCGGAAGGTTCCATGGGCACGCTGATATCCCCTGTCCCGGCATCATCCATTTGAAGGTCATTGAGGTCGATCTCGATCTCCGGGGGTTCCGAATCCCCTATATCCCCATCCCCTTCCATTTCAATGGGACCCAAGTCAAAGAGGGATTTTTCCGATTCGCCAGTCTCTTCTTCCACCACCATCTCTTCCGGGGCCCCGGAATCATCGAAGGATGTCTCTTCAAGGCTGATCTCCGGTTCAACATCATCCTGCTGGGCCTCCTCAGAGATTGAAATCTCTTTTTCCGGTTCTACAAGAGAAAGATCATCAAGATCCAAAGTGATTTCTTCCTCCCCGGTCCCGGAGAAGGCGGGGATTTCATCGCTCTCAAGGGAAGTCTTATCCCCTTCTCCAGCCTGTTCAAAGTCGTGGATTTCAAGCTCCTCTGAGTCCTCCGGTTCAAGGCCTATCTCCAGATCCTCTCCTTCATCCAGAGTCATCCCACCCGTTTCAATATCCCTGGTTTCCTCCAGGTCCATGTCCATCTCGACGGCGGCCCCCATATCCGCCGGAGAGCCTCCTGCCTGAAGGACTACACCTGAAATATCGGCATCACCGATCAGGGTGCCCAGCAGGAAGGGCGGATCCGGCCTGAAGGAGGGTAGATTCAACATCGCCTGTTCAGAGGAGATCTCTTTATTACATTTCGGGCATACCTGATTAAAGTCAAAACTGATATAGCCGCATTTGGGACATTTCATTTTATGGCCCCCTCAATTAGGATGGTTCAGGATCGATTTCTCTTTACATGGTCAAGGATGGAGAGAGGAATCGGCTTCACGCATGAAAACGATTACATATTTTCAATTTTTCGTCAACTATTTCAATTTTGAAGTAATTTGGGATTTTACTAAAATTTGGGTGTTGGAATGAGTTTATAGGTTGGGCCATTGGTGTCCATAATAAATTGAAATAGCCATATATCAATAACTAACTGTTTGAAATTTTTTACACATATATTGTCCTAAAGGTCAGGTCGTTATTGTTATTCACCGCCCGTTCGCTTTCAGCCGTCGTAGCCATAGGCTACTATAGCGAAGTCGGCTCGCTCTCTAAAGACGCAAAGGGCGCAAAGTCTATATTTATTTCGTATTTTCCTCTGAGAGGGAGGAAAATACGAATCAACAAGCCCTTCCCCGAAGAAACCACCGGGTCAGGGCGGTAGTGGCCAGGAATTCTGTTAAAATAACCCTTACTCAGCGAACTCAGCGTCTGGTGAAATAGTTTCCGGACAAAAGTACCGGCGGGCTATTTATTCCGGCAACTATTGATGGCCTTTCTTGCCAGCTCGTCGCAGCGTTCGTTTTCCCTGTGACCGTGGTGTCCCTTGATCCATGTCCATTCCACATTATGACCCCTGCTAACCCTCAAGAGCGTCTCCCAGAGGTCCCGGTTAAGGACCGGTTTCTTTTGTGAATTTATCCAGTTCCTTTTTATCCATCCCTGGACCCATTTGTTCATCCCGTTGACCACATAGGCGGAATCGGTCATCACCTTTATCCTGCAGGGTCTCTTAAGCTGTTTAAAGGCCTCGATTACGGCGGTCATCTCCATCCGGTTATTTGTGGTTTCCTCCTCGCAACCTGATATCTCCTTGATCTTCGCTCCGAATTTCAGAATTGCACCGTAGCCTCCGGGGCCGGGGTTACCGCTACAGGCCCCGTCAGCGTATATCTCTACAATTGTCTCATCCTTCGGGGTCATCTCAGAAGGCCTTTTTGGAACCAGAGGAGGAATGGAATTTCGCCCTTAGGGGAATGGTTATCACCGGCTTTTCAGGATAGTTGGTCCTAATCTTTAAGGAACCGTTGAAACTCCCCTTGGAAGGGGGTGTGTTCTTGAAAAGGATATTGAAAACTTTCCCCGGTTCAATCACCTCCAGGCGGTAGGTCACTTTTTCCGCGAGGGCAAAGGGCATCGGCTCAAGCTTCAGGGGCTTTTCCCCTTGAGCGGTTATTGTAACAATCTGGGTTAAGACCTGTCCTTCGTTGCCTTCAAAAATTACATACTCGGGGGAAATATCAATAGGCACCTTGACAAAGGCCCTGATAACGAGCGTCTCAAGGCCCCTATCCGGGTCATTGCTAAACACTTTTGCCGTCTTTTGAATTGTCCCCTTGAGACCCCTGGTGTTGACCTTTATGGTGATTTTTCCCTCCCGGCCCGGGGAGATGGTTCCATCAAAGTTGACCAGTGAGCAGCCTCAACCGGGACTGACCTTTTTTATCACAAGGTCACGGTCACCTATGTTAAGGACCTTGAAGGAATGCTCAATAACTTCCTTCTCTTTAATATCTCCGGCGTCATATGTCTTCTCCACCAGGACCATCTTCGGTCCGTCCGCCTGCCGTGCATGGCCCAAGGAATTACATATTATTAGCGCGAAGATCAAAAGAGTCCCCAGGGAGATCCTGGTCATGGTTTCTGGACGCGGGTTAAATTCCGATTTCATTTTTGAGTTTGTAGGTAAGTATATCGAGTTTTATCGTAAAATCTATATTTTCCACTATGCAGTACTCCGGGACATGGATCTGGGCGGGGGAGAAATTTAAAATTGCGTTTATTCCGGCATCGATAAATCTGTCCGCAGTTGCCTGGGCCCCGGCTGCGGGGGTCGTAATAACCCCTATATCCATCTCCAAATCCTTAGAGGCCTCTTTCAGCTCATTTACATCCCGGATTACAAAGCCTAAACGAAGGGTTCTCCCGATCTTATCTGGATCGGAATCAAAGGCGGCGATAAAATGAAAACCCCTGGCCGGAAAATTTTCGTGCCTCAGGAGGGCCACGCCCAGGTTGCCGATCCCGACGATGCCCATTCTCCACTCCCTGTTAATGGCCAGGATCTTTTTCACTTCCTCCTGGAGTTCCTTTACCTCGTAGCCGACGCCCCTTATTCCGAATTCCCCGAAATAGCCAAGGTCCTTCCTCACCTGGGCGGGATTCACCTGGCACAGCCTTGCAAGTTTTTCAGAGGATACCATTCGGTAGCCGTCAAACTCCAGTAGTTCCAGTTGCCTGCAATAGAGTGAAAGCCTGGTTATGGTGGCTTTCGGTATCTTTTCAGTCCTTTCCATATGGTTCTATGTCAATAATCAGGCTTTTATGATATAAGTTGTATGTCGATTATTAATCCTGTGATATAATAAGTCTATTTTATCGATGTGGAAACATAGCACAGGGCCGGAGAAAATGACAGGAAAATAATAATTGAAAAGGCCCTTAATCTGATTAAAGGGGTTTTTTTTGATGGACGAGGAAAAGGGAAAAAAGGTGATTACTGATAATCCCCAAGATAAGGCACAGGGAGCAAGGAAGATCTCTGAAGACCCGGTTGAAGCTTCCGATTTCTGCGCCGACGGGATATCAAACGAACGGTATCAGGACTTTATAGAAAAGATAGAAGACGGGGTATATGAAACCGACATATATGGAAATTTTATATATTTTAATAACTCTTTATGCGATGTTTTCGGGTATCCAAGGGAGGAGATCCAGGGACAGAATTTCAGCAAATTTATGGATAAAGCCCACGTCAGGAAGTCCCATGAGGCATTCACCAAGATCTGGGTGACCCACAAGGGGTTCACCGACCTTATCTGGGAAATCATAGACAAAGATGGGAATACCAGAGTAATCGAATTATCGGCGCACCTTATTACGGACCCCAGGGGGAAAAAAACGGGATTTCGCGGGATCGCCAGGGATGTTACACAGCGATATAAGGCCATTAAGGCACTGAAGGAGTCTGAAGCACGCTATCAAAGCGCCAATGAGGCGAGCCGGAGGGCCGAGAGGCGGGCCAGAAACCTGCTGGACTTTGTCCCCTATCCCATGGTGATAAATACCCTTGACGGCAAAGTGACCTACGTAAACCCGGCCTTCACGAATGTCTTCGGGTGGACCCTCGATGAATTGAGGGGAAGGCACATCCCCTATGTCCCCCCCGATTTAAAGAAAGTGACCGAGGAGAACATAAAGGAGCTCCTGAAGCAGAAGCTCCACAGGATCGAGACCCGCAGGCTGACCAAGGACGGGCGGATCATCGATGTCAACATCAGGGGGCTCGTCTATCCCGAAGGTGAAGGCGATACCCAGGGTGAAGTAATTATCATAAGGGACGTCACCCAGGAAAAGAGGATGAAGCGCATCAACGAGACCCTCCTTCGCATCAGCATAGCCCTGCCTGCCTACACCGTCCTGGAGGAACTCCTGGATTACATCAGCGAGGAGATAAAGCGGCTCCTGAACACTGAGGGCTCCCTTGTCATGCTCCATGACGAGGAATTGAGAGAGGTCTTCTTCCTGGGAGCGGCCTATGACAATAAGACCGACCAGAAACGTATTAAGAAGGTGCGTTTCCCTGTTGAAAAGAGTGTGACGGGCCGGGTAATCAGGACCGGCGAGCCTGCCCTGGTGCCGGATGTTTCCCTGGAGCCTGATTTTTTCCAAGGAGTGGATGAGTATACCCGCACCAAGACCAGGAATATGTTGGTCGTGCCCCTCAGGAGCAGCGACAGGATAATCGGCGTTTTAAACGCAGTTAACAAGAAGGATGGGGGCTTTGACAACACCGATCTGGAGTTGTTGAACATGATTGCCGGAACGGTGGCCTTGTCCATTGAGAACGCGAGGTTTTCAAATGAGTTAAAGAACGCCTACCAGGAGGTGTCGGGCTTGAACCGCGCAAAGGACAGGGCAATCAACCACCTCTCCCATGAACTGAAGACCCCCGTATCCGTGCTCCTTGCCTCCCTTAACATCCTCTCAAAAAGACTCAGGTCTTTGCCTGAGCAGACCTGGAATCCGACACTGGAGAGGGCCAGGAGGAACCTGGACAGGATACTTGAGATCCAATATGAGGTGGAGGATATCATGAGGGAAAGTGAAGACAGGTCCCACCACACATTGTCCCTCCTATTGGACACTTGCACTGATGAGCTTGAGGCCCTTGTTGCAGAGGAGACCGGAGAAGGCCCCATAGTAAAGCGGATCAGAAACCGAATTGAGGAAATCTTCGGCCCAAGAAAGAGTGAGATAATGGAGATAGATCCCCAAAGTTTCGTGAGGAAGAGAGTGAAGCACCTGCGCCCCCTGTTCTCCCATCGCGAGCTCGATCTTATCGAGGATATAGAAAAGACCAAATCCATATGTATCCCAAAGGATGTACTGGAGAAGGTCATCGACGGACTCATAAGGAACGCCGTTGAGAACACGCCCGATGAGGGAAAAATTGAAGTGCATCTCAAGGCAAGGGCCAATGGGGCGGAATTGATCGTCCGCGATTACGGGGTCGGAATCACCGAGGAAGATCAGAGGAGGATATTCGAGGGTTTTTTCACCACCAGGGAGACAATGGACTATTCCTCAAAACGGCCCTTTGATTTCAATGCGGGGGGCAAGGGGGCTGACCTCTTGCGCATGAAGATCTTTTCAGAGAGGTATAATTTTAAGATCGACATGGAGTCCTCCAGGTGTCGCCACATACCCAGGGACAAGGATATCTGCCCTGGGAGAATCAGTAAATGCGATTTCTGCAAAAGGAAAGGGGATTGCCACAATTCAGGGGGAACGACCTTCAGCCTCTTTTTTCCGGCCCTGTCTGAAGGGGAGAGTTGCAAGAAAGAAAGTCAATGATCCGGTAATGGAGTGAAAGGGCCGAGTCCGGGCTGTAAATATCTTGATAGCTTAGGAGTTTCCTTTTTTAGAGCGGCGAAGCCTGCCAAAGGCAGACAAGCCGCGTTGTATGGAATCGCGAAGCGATTGTATAACTTGTGTTTTCTTTAAAAAAATAGTAATATTTCAGCTACATGTCTCTACATCGATATCATGAAAGGAAGGATAGGATGATGGATATAGTCAGGTCCAGGAGGGGATTCCTTTCCGCCTGTGCGGGGCTGGTACCGGGTCTGCTCTTGTGGAGGCCCGGCAGGGCGAGGGCTGCCAGAAACGAGGCAAAGGGTCTGATGAGGCGGCTTGAGCTGGATCTCTTAAAATCAGCAAGACCAAAAAAGGGCACTTCTATTATCAGTCGGACACAAGGAGATGAAACCTCGCTCTTCAGGCAAGAGGGAGGCAGAGAAAGTCTCCTTTGCAGAATGAACCACACGGGAAAGGGGATATGGGAAGCATGTAACGGGCGCCGCACATACAGAGACATCTCCGGATTGATCCGGCAGAAGTACCAGGTCGCCGAGGACCGGGCCCAGACAGATACCCTTGTCTTTCTTGAGTTATTAAAAGATGTCGGAGCCATTGTACTGTAGGAAAATGGAGCTGAAAAAAATATTCGGACGGAATGAAGACATTGTTTTCAGGGAGGAAGATGAAGGGGCCTTCCTCTTTGATCCTGATACAGGTGACCTCAAATACATGAACCTGTCAGGCAAGGAGGCCTTTTTGATGCTGGACGGGGAAAGGGATCTCGAAGAAATAACAGGACACATGCTTGAGCTGTATCCTCAGGCGGAACCCGAACAGGTGCGGAAAGATCTGGAAATTTTTATAAAGGATTTGGAGGAGAAAAATTTCATCCGTCCCTTACACCAGAAATAACATTCAGGGCGATCAGATGCATCACAAGAAACAGGAACAACCACTCACCGTTCTCTATCTATACCTGTCGGACAAGTGCAACCTTGGGTGTAATCACTGCTGGATCTCTCCGGGTCTCACCCAGGATCAGCAACAGGGAATTCCCCTGGATCCGCTGAAAAAGGTGATCCTGGAGGGAAAATCCCTGGGCCTTAGAAGCGTCAAGCTCACCGGCGGCGAGCCCCTGTTGTATAGGGACATTAATGGACTTCTGGCGCTCCTGGCCGAGGAGGACGTGGCGGTCATGATAGAGACCAACGGGACCCTGATAAACAGGGACATCCTTAATGGCCTTCAATCCTGCATGCTGGAACAGGTATCAGTGAGCCTGGATGCGGCAAATGCAGGGATCCATGACCGGATCAGGGGGGTGAAGGGGTGTTTTGACCGGACCCTGGAAGGATTGAGACTCTTATCTGAATACGGCTTCAGCTTTCAGATAATCATGACCCTCCAACGGGCCAACAGCAAGGAGATCCCCGGAGTGGTCTCATTGGCTGAGGGGCTGGGGGCAAATTCCCTGAAGATAAATCACCTCCTGCCCTGCGGGAGGGGGAAGGAAGCCTTCAGAAAAAAACAGAATCTTGATCCCTCTGAGTTGATTGATCTCTATCGGATGGTGGAAGCGGATCTTTCGCAGGATAATGATCTGGATATCATATTCGACCTCCCCGTGGCATTGAGGTCCATAGAGGACATCAAGAGGAGGGGAATTAACGAATGCAGGATCATGAACATATTAGGCATCCTTGCCAACGGCGACGTTTCCATCTGCGGTATCGGCCAGGCCTTTGATCAGCTCCGCATGGGCAACATCTATCAGGACTCAATCAGGGATATATGGCTGAATAACCCGATTCTTAATGATATCAGAGACTCCCTGCCGGGGGAGCTCAAGGGGATTTGCGGCCAGTGCATTTTCAAGTTTCAGTGTCTGGGTTCATGCAGGGCCAACGCCTATGCACTGGACAAGGACCTGTACGCCCCCTATTTTTTGTGCCAGGAATCATATCGCTCGGGGCTCTTTCCCTCTTCAAGGTATGTGAATGAGCTTGTCGATTAACCTGGCCGGCAGGATAATTACGATTACTTTTCTGGGAGAGGCAGGCAGGGCCGTACCCCTGTTCAGGCAATTTTTCCGGGATTTCCTTCACCAGGGGGCCAGAGGTGAAGCCAGGATCACGGTCCGCATCCCAAAAGGGGGAAACGGCGGCCTGCCCCACGGGCTGGATAAACGAAACCGCGTTATTGAACAGAGGGTGGATAACAGGGATGTGGCTGCATGGCTGGAGAGGGTCCCTGACAGTAATGAAGATCTCCCTCTGAGTGATGAAACAATAGCCTGCTATTGTCTCGGCGGGCTGCTCCTCTTCAACCCGGGGGACTGTTCCGGCCGTATTTATCTCT
>CAZGIZ010000132.1:0-12707 GCA_964526655.1 uncultured Desulfobacteraceae bacterium
GGCATCGACAGGGTCTCTGGGCCACGGTCTTTCCATCGCGATCGGCGCCGCCCATGCCGGCAGGATGGAGAAACGCAACTTCAGGGTCTTCTGCATCCTCGGCGACGGGGAACTTCAGGAAGGCTCCAACTGGGAAGCCATAATGTTTGCGGCCCACCACAAGTACGGCAATCTGGTCGCGATCGTTGACAAAAACGGCATACAGGGGAACAATTTCACGTCCGAGACGATCAATATGGAGCCCCTGGCGGACCGATGGAAGGCCTTTGGGTGGGATGTCATTGAAATTGAGAACGGCAACGACATGGAGCAGGTCGTTGAGGCCTTTGAATCCCTCCCCGCTTCGGATTCCCAGGTAAGGCGCCCGCCCATCTGTATGATCTTCAATACCCTTAAGGGCTGCGGTATCGACTTCATGGAAAATGAGCCCAAATGGCATGCGGGCGGTCTGGACGAGAAGACCCTGAACGAATGTAAACTCATGATAGAAAAAAACAGAATGAGCAGGAGGTAGCGATCATGTCGGAAGCAACAACTTGGGATTTTGGAACAATGTTAGGGAAGGGATCCGCGAGGGATATCTTCATGCACAAGATCATAGAGATCGCCGAGACCAACAAAGACATCGTGTATATTGCCGCAGACGGTTCTCCTCTGGGCAGCATGCAGGACAAATTCAGGATCAAATTCCCGGATCAGTTCATAGAGGTGGGTATCGCCGAGGCAAACGCCATCGGCATCGCCTCCGGTCTGGCCCTGAACGGAAAACGGCCCTACGTCAACACCTTTGGGCCCTTTTTATCGGTCCGTGCCACGGATCAGATTAACTTGGACCTTGCCTACAATGAAGTGCCTGTCTGCGTTATCGGCACCCACGGGGGAGTAACCTCGGGCGGCGGTCCCACCCACTATACATTGTCGGATTTCGGCATAATGCGCGCCATTCCGGCCATGACCATGATCGCGCCAGCGGACGCCAACCAGTGCGGCAAGCTGATTGACGCGACACTCACCTACGACAAACCCATATTCGTACGCGTGGCCCGGGGCGAAGAGCCCCTGGTCTATAAGAGCCAGGATTATGAATACGTGATAGGCAAGGCCATTACGGCAAAGGAAGGCACGGATGCCACACTGATCGGCGCGGGTATCGGCGTGTACAACTCCATGATGGCGGCAAAAGGGCTTCAGGACGAGGGCATCAACGTCCGCGTTCTCGACATGCACACATTAAAGCCTATAGACGCCGAAGCGATCGTCAAGGCGGTAAAGGAGACGGGGATCGTCATTACCGTGGAAGACCACAATATTATAGGCGGTCTCGGCGACGCCGTGGCGGCCGTTATCGCCGAAAGCGGCATGGGCTGCAAGTTTAAAAAGCTCGGCATCCCGGATGTGTTCGCGGCGCTCGGCATGCCCGAAGAGCTATATGCATATTACGGGTATGATGCCGCCGGGATTATAAAGACCTTAAAGGGATTCATGTAGATCGAAACTGGGGTGATCGATGATCAGGATTCCCCGAAAAAGCCATCGGGGTCTTCAACAAGGATTCCAGGGTTCGAGGATTCGAGTGACTTGAACCCTTGACCCCTTGAATCCTTGGACCCTTTTCTCCAACTAACTTGGAGAAGAACCAAATTTTAACAGAAAGGTGTGATCCATTATGGAAGCAATTAAAAAATCCCAGGCCATTTCAGAGTTACGCAGCATCTATGACATGATGTCCCTGAAGGGCAAAAAGGCCCTGGTGACGGGGGCGGCGGGCGGAATCGGCCGCACAACGGCCACGGCCCTTGCCGAGGTGGGCGCCGATGTGGCGCTGATGGATATCCCGGCAAAAGGGGACCTGCTCGAAAAGTACTGCAAGCAGATTGCGGACCTCCACAAGGTGCGTACGATCCCGGTGGTAGGCGACGTCTCCACACCCGAGGCCGTGGCGAAATTCATGGCCGAAATTGAAAGGGAATTCGGCACACTGCACGTCGTGCACAACAATGCGGGCGTGGCGCTCCCCGGCGACGATTCGGACATCCCCTATGAAACATACAACAAATACGTGGCTATCAACCAGACCGGCGTGCTGCTGGTGGCCCAGGCAAGCGCAAACTTGATGAAGAAAAAGGGCAACGGCGGCTCGATCATCAATACCGCGTCGATCTCCGCGCACATAGTC
This sequence comes from uncultured Desulfobacteraceae bacterium, assembly GCA_964526655.1. Taxonomy (GTDB): domain Bacteria; phylum Desulfobacterota; class DSM-4660; order Desulfatiglandales; family HGW-15; genus CAZGIZ01. Next base: position 2,177 of record CAZGIZ010000132.1, read on the forward strand.
AATCGAGGCCGTCCCGGCATCGACCGGAACAGCCCCGGCTACACATCCGTCAAGGCGGCGGTCAAGCATATGACCCAGGCCCTGGCCGCGGAATACGTAAAGGACAACATCCGCGTGAACAGCATCAGCCCCGGATACATCGTTTCAGGGCTCCACGACGACTGGGACGTCGGGATCCTCGAATGGTTCGCGACCACCGTACCCATGGGACGCTTGGGGCGGCTGGATGAACTGATGGGCGTGATCGTCTTTTTAGCAAGCGATCTCTCGACCTATGCCACGGGCACGGACATCATAATCGACGGCGGCTACACCATCTGGTAGGCAATTAGGCCTGGCAGGCATAAGCCTTGCCGCTTTGCGTCCTGAAAATGGAAAGATGTAAAACGAGATTCAATTTTTCCGCAAAATTGACACAGCATCACAGCGCGTGTATAATTGCAATACTTGCGAAGGCTGTATGTTTTTGATGGAAAGCAACATCATGCATTGATTAAGGAAGGAAGACAGTTTATGTACAAATTCAGACCTGCAACCGATCGTATTAAACACATGAGGCAACTCATCCGTGACAGGGTTATCCAGTCCGACGCGGAAAGGGCGCTTATCATCACCGAGTCCTATAAGAGAAACGAGAATGTGGTGCCGGTCATCAAAAGACCCCTGGGCACCTACGATGTCTGCTCGAAGATGACCGTCCGTGTGGAGGACTTTGAGCTCATCGTCGGCAACAAGGCCAGGAACTTCCTGGGTTCCTGCACAATGGCCGAGTGGCACGGCTCGGGCTGGATTCCGCCTATGGCCGAGAACTGGACCCTTCGGGACGACGGGCTTTATCACAACCCCGATGGAGAAGAATTAAAGATGACCATCGCGCCCGAGGATCTGGAGGCGCTCAAGTCTATCGGCGAATACTGGAAGGGGAAGACCGTCGGCGCCACCGCTGATGCCTGGCAGCCCGACGGATACGATGAGCTCTGCCGCCTCAATGTATCCAGCTATATAGAGGGCTACATGGGTCTCATGGGCATTCCCGTCGGACACCTTACACCGGGCTTCGAGAAGATTCTCAATGTTGGCTACGGCGCGATCCGCAAGCAGGCCCAGGACTGGCTGGATGCCCACAGGGGCAACCTGATGGGCGAGGACATGAACAAGTACATGTTCTACAAATCCGCCGTCATAGCCTGCGAAGCGGCCATCACCCTGGTCAAGCGCTATGGTCAGGCCTGCTTCGAAAAGGCCGCGGAGTGCCGGGATAAGGCCCGTAAGGCCGAGCTCACTAAGATGGGCGAGGGACTCATGTGGATCTCCGAGAATCCCGCCCGCACCTTCTGGGAGGCCTGCCAGGGGACCATCATGTATCAACTCTTCCTGGCCTTGGACTCGGGTTATCCGGCCCCCGCCTTCGGCCGTTTCGACCAGTACACCTGGCCCTTCCTCAAGGCCGATCTTGATGCGGGCCGCCTTAACATGGACGAGGCCCAGGAGATCGTGGACGCCTTCTTCCTGAAGGCCAACTGCTTCTACGGGGCCGCGCCCGGGAAGCTTGCCCAGACCACGGGCATCGGCAACACCTACCAGCACACCACCATCGGCGGCGTTGACCCCGATACAGGCGAGGATGCCACAAATCCAGTCACCTTCATGGTCCTGGAGACCATCGGCAGGCTTTTACTCCACGACCCCACCATATCCCTGCGCATCAACAAGAACAGTCCGGACGAGCTCTGGGAATGCGCCCTTGAGACGTCGAAGCTTGTCGGCGGCCTGCCGCTCTTCCAGAATGACGACGTCATCATTTCGGGCCTCATGAAGGAGCTGGGTTTTGAGCTCAGGGACGCCCGTGACTACAGCCTCATCGGATGCCAGGAGATCGTCGGTTCCGGAAACGACTATCCCGCGCCCAACGGGGTTCACGCACCCCATGCCACCGTCCATTTCGGTGTTATCTTTGACATGGCCATCAACAACGGGATCAACCCCTTTAACGGCGAACAGGCCAGCCTCAAGACCGGCTATCTCTATGACATGAAATCCATGGATGAGGTCATGGCCGTGGTCAAGGCCATGTGCGGTTATATACTCAAGTTGTACATATCCATAAACAACTACACTGAGTACCTGACCACCTATCACGCCCCCCATGCCGGACTCTCCATCTCCATGGACGGCTGCATGGAAAAAGGCATGGATGCCGTAAGCGGCGGTTGCAAGTACAACTCCTACGGGGGCACGGCCACAGGTCTTGCCACGATAGCCGACTCCCTTTCCACAATCGAGTACATGTGCTTCGACAAGAAGCTCTGCACGACAAGGGAGCTCTACGACGCAGTCATGGCCAACTGGGAGGGTCATGAGGTCCTGCGGCAGCAGATCCTGACCAGGGTCCCCCATTTTGGAAACGACGATCCCTATGCCGACAAGTATATGAAGTGGATCTGCGATGTCTACTATGATATCTGCGGTGAGTGCCACAGTACAAGATCCAGGGTCTACAAGGCCGGCCTCTACGGCGCGGCCGACCATGTGGCCCAGGGCTACCACACATGGGCGACCCCTGACGGCAGGAAGACGGGCGAGCCCCTGGCCGACGCTGCCTCGCCTGCCCAGGGAAGGGACAAAAACGGCCCCACGGCCGTGTTCAACTCCTCCTGTTGCGTTGACTATGAAAAATACATGGACGGTATCGCCCTGAACCTCAGGATCCACCCCGCTTCATTGAAAAGTGTCGACGGTATAGGCAAGCTGCGTGACATGACAAGGGCATACTTTGAGGACGGGGGCATGGAGGTCCAGTACAACGTAGTAAGCTCCGAGACCCTGAGGGCCGCCCAGAAGGACCCGCAGAGCTACCGGGACCTTGTCGTCCGTATCGCCGGCTACTCCGCCTACTTCGTCGAGCTAAATACGGACTGTCAGAACGACATCATCAGCAGGCACGAGAACGCTATCTGATGGACTTCAGACTAAATACCTTTCTCTTCCCTTAACAGTTCCCGCACGGTGAGCCCGATGCTTTCCCGGGATTTGATCACCCGGGATGAGTGCCCGGCCCTCTTCCGCATCCCATCATCTGACAGGCATTCCCGGATGGCCCCCGTAAGTTTTCTAAAAGTCAACCGGGACCTCCAGACTGGCCTCGGGCCCAGCCGGGACCTGTATACCCGGTGGCCCCAGTAATATTGATCCAGGTCCCCCGGTTATACCATCCGGGAAGGCCGTGGCGCCTTAAGGCCAGGAAGGCGGTAATGTCGGTCCCTGACACTGATGTTTTCGCTGGGAATTTTATGATGAAAAAAGAGATGATAGCCTCAAGTCTCCGATTGACTTTTATTTGAAATGAATAGGAGTCAACCGGAGACTTGACGAGATGACAGGTATGGAGATTATGTTCCCCCTATGCCATTCCGGGCATTAAAGGTGTTGATGTGAATTTAGATGTCATGGAGACTTCCAGACAATAGATCGGTTTGCCGATTTTCGAGTAGTTCAGAGGACAATGGTATACCCCGGGCGGCACAATGACAACGGTGGGGCCTTTAATTACATGTTTTTCCTTTTCAGCCCCGAAGGTGAACTCCACCTCGCCGTCGAACTCTTTCATATCCATCGGGTTGGAGCCAAAGAAGTAAAAGTACTGCGCGAAATTGTGTTTGTGCGTCTGCTCATGGTACATGTACGGTTTTTTTATTACCGTTATCTCCGCGCTTATCTTGGCACCCGCCGGTAGAAGATGCTCCGGTACCGCCCTCAGTCCCATTCCCTCGCCGCCCCACTGGTTGTCCCTCACGACGCTGGTCTGGAAATATCTATTGTAATTCGGTTCGGGAACTCTAATTTCTGTCAGGTCTTCACCGAAATCTATTCCCGAGTATGCCCTGGTCATGAAGAGTTCCATGCAGTAAAAGGGCTTATTGGTTTTCACGAAGTTCAGCGGGCAATGGTATACCCCCGGTGCGGCCACAACAATCGTCGGGCTTTTAATTACATGTTTTTCCCGCTCCGGCCCAAATGTGAACTCCACCTCGGCGTCGAACTCTTTCATATCCATCGGGTTGGACCCAAAGAATAAAAAGTACTCCGTAAACATATGTTTATGAACCGGCTCATGGAACATGTACGGTTTTCTCACCACCGTTACTGCCGCTCTCGCCCAGGTGTCCGCTGGTAAAAGGTCCTCATGTCCGGGGCCCGCGCTTATTGCCTGCCCCCCCCATTCCTTTTTCAAACCCTCATTTATTACGTCGGTTAAAACATATTTATCGTATTTCCCTCCATCCTTTTTCTTCGCCCCTTTTTTCGGCATCTGCGTTCTCCTTATTTTATGACTTGATTTTGTTTGATTGAATAAAACTCACTTTTTCAGCAAAGGAGTATAAAGTGGTAAGCCTTGTGTGTCAAGGCAGATGTAAGCTCCCGGGAAACAAGGATAATTATGGACAGGCAATTTTGGCTTTATTCAGCCTGAATCCCTATCTTTTCATTCTGTCCATGTTTGTACCTGATCACGACGTTTCAAAGGAGTATTGATAAAAGCAATACTTTTTCATAAAATTTATAGATGGAAATAAAGGAATTAGAATGGGATGAAAGAAACATTGAGCATATTGCCCGACACGGTGTTTCTCCTGATAAAGTGGAGGACGTGGCCTTCGATGATGACCCCTGGATAAGAAGAAGCCGAAAAGGGACAAGGTATATGCTCGGATACAGTGCTGCAGGGAGATATCTGTTTACGGTATACACATTAAAAAGTAGCGGAATTGCACGTGTTATCAGGTCAATGGATATGGATAACAAGACAAGAAAGCTTTATCAAAAAAGAGGAAAATGATGCAGTTGCCTGATTTAAAAACAGAAGAGAATGAGAAAAATTTTTGGGAAAAACACTCTATTGCGGATTATTGGGATTATCTATTAGAGTCTGATGATACGTTCAAAAGACCGAAACTTACCCCTGTTACCTTGAAATTTGACCCCCTGGTGTTGAAAAAAATAAAAATGCTCGCTAAAAAAAGGGGGCTATCCTATAATGCATATATCAGGTACCTGCTTGCAAAAAGCATTGAAGAAGACATGCCCCACAAAATGAAAGTATCAGATACCCATATTTAATAGGACCCCTGAACCAAAGTGTCCCCATTCCATCGCTCCTCAGCCTAACAGCCTATAGCCTAAACTCCTGTCTTTTCCCTTGAGAGAGTGCCGCGAATCAACATAATATGACAGAAGTGATTTCAGGGGCTGTTAAAGTCATAATGGTTATATGAGCTCTATCGGATTGAAATGATGAACAGGTTTAAGGTTACAGACAATATCGAGTATTTGATCCCCGATGATGAGATCGCTCGATTCCTCTGCTCGGGATTGATCGTTCGTGACAAAGCCACTGTTTTTCTGGATATCAATTTGGGCGAGTCGGAGACGCGAGCCCTTTTAAAGACGGAAAAACCGGATTTTGCCCTGACCTCTCATTATCACCTGGATCATGCCAAGGGGGGAGCCTATGTCCTGGAATACTCCTCCGCGGAATTCTTTGTACCGTCCAGGGAGGCAAATTATCTAAAGGACTTTGATTATTTCTTCGCAAGGACAGGGGGACAAGGCCCCTTACTCGATCATTGGAAGGAGTTTGTGAAGGAAAGGATAGGGTTCGATGGATTCAAAGGATTCAGTACCTATGATAGATCTTCAAGGCTCAACACAGGGAAAATAAAAATGGATTTCCTTATGGCCCCTGGGCATTCACCCGGCCATACCATCGTCCATTTTCCCGAACAGGGGATTCTCTTCACTGGCGACCTGGGCCTGGGTCCTTTCGGCCCATGGTATGGATTTGAAGACTGTGATATCAGACAATTTATCCGATCCATTATAGAATTAAAATCCATGAGGCCAAAACTCCTTCTGACCAGTCATAACGGCATTATACGGGAGAATATTGATATGGCCTTCGACCGCTGTATTGATTCCTTTTTTATTAGGGAGAACGCGATCAGGGAAAAACTGGAAAGGGGATTGTCCAAAGACGAGATTGTCGAAGAGGGGATATATTTCAGGAATAAGGAAAAAATGCGAGGGCCGCTTAAGCTTTTTTTCCCCATGTGGGACTCAGTCATGTTTGATCTTCATAGGGAGATAATCATAAATGGCGGCCTGGAAAGGGATTTTCCCGGCCTGGGTCGTCAAAAGGCCTGAATCCCTATCTTTACGTTCTGCCAACGTCAGTGCCTGACCCCGATGTTTTTTCTTTTTAATTTCACACGCTAACCATCCCGACTCTCATAGCGCACCTGCGGATAATTCCTCTGCAAATCGTTTGAAGGGTAAAACATCGATCCCGTCTCCCGTTTTCAATACCGGTCCGTGTGAGCAGACGATAACCCGGCGCTTCAGTCCTTTGAGCGGTTCAATTGCACGTAAGCCCTTGCACCAGGCTTCGGTGAAATTGGTGCCGGATTTTGCCTCTACAGCGATACGTTCCGAGCCTCGAACCAGGATAAAATCGACCTCCGTTCCGGTTCTGCCAGAAGGCGCCCAGTAATACATATCGTCAAATATTCCTCGATAGTCCCTATATGCGCGTAATAACTGGGCCACCATTCCCTCGAACAAGGCCCCCTTTTCTTCCGGTACTATGGCGCCCTTAGCCCGTTTCATCGCCCTTACAATGCCCGGATCACACCAATACCATTTCGGCAGTCTCCTTTCCCGAACACGCAATCTGGCTTCATAGGCAGGAAGCCGAAAGCACAGGAGTGTCTCTTCAAGGATATCGAGATATCCCGTTACCGTTGTCCTCGCCACCCCTGATTCTCTTGCGATATTTGTAACGTTGATATTCCTGCCGTGAAAAAGAGCGGCAATTGGCAGGAAGCGGGCAAATCCAGGCAAGTTTCGAACAAGTGCCTCTGCCTGGATCTCTTCCTTCAAATAGAGCTGCGCGTATGCGGTAAGGGTTTCCTCCTTAGAATCGGAATCCCAGACGATGGGCATGGAACCATATTGCAGGGCCTCATCCAGATTGAAATGTCCACCGAGCTCCTCTGGTACGAAGGGATGCATCGATCGCCGTAACGCACGTCCCGCGAGCAGATTGACTCCGGCCCTCTTAAGCTTGCGGGCACTTGACCCGCAAAGGATAAAATGGATCCCCTTTTCTTCAATAAATCTATGTACCTCGTTCAGCAGTTCCGGCAATCTCTGCACTTCATCCACGATCACCCGGTGACCGGCTGGAACAGTACGCATCTGGTCTGCGAATTGTCCGGGATTTGACAACAGCCTCTGGTACGTCTCCTCGGAGAGCAGGTCGATTACGTAGGCATCGGGAAACACGGATCGAAGCCAGGTGCTCTTGCCGGACCCACGTGGGCCTAAGAGAAAAAAGCTCTGTTTTGGGACTTCAAGGATTCTTTTTAGCATAATCTGCCCATATTATCGTCATTTTTCATAGCAAATCGACGATAATATAAACAAAATTACCTATTTTGTCAAGGTTTGATCCATGACTTTACGCCCTGATCGACATTCCCCTCCTTCATATTATCTAACAGCCTTGAGCCTAACAGCCCACAGCCTTCAGCCTCAATCCCTGTCTTTTCCCTCTTCACTTTATATATTATAAATCGTATGTACCAGTCCGGCTATCTTCTCAAAATGTTTGTCCGTGGTGATAAGTTCGGCGCCGTGCTCCATGGTCTGCGCTGCTATCCATATATCGTTAGTGGGAATAGGTGTGCCTTGAATCCTGAGTTGGGACGCGATCCTTGAATACCGGTCCGAGGTGACCTCTCCGATCAAGGCCTGCTCAACCGCTTCGTGTGATAAGAATTGATCAAGCTCCTTCTTGTTTTTCTTGAATTTGGAACCGTTACGGAATCCGAACATCAGCTCCCCAAGGACAATCGGTGAAAAGATAATCTGATCGGCACTGACAATGGTTTCAACGATTTCGACATTATTCAGTTTAAAGGCGACATAGGCGCCTGTATCAAGAAGGATCTTCATTTCCACATTGCCTCATCAATCTGCTCAAAGATCTTTATCGATTCCATAAACTCCTCGCCATCCTCCCTATTCCAGCCCCCGGCGAGTCTTTTTAGGGAAGCGGCCCTGGGCAGTTTTTTCTTTTCCTTATCCGCGTTTTTCTGGAGTAGATCCAGGACAACACGGTTCAGGGATTTACCGCTCTCAAGCGCCCTCTTCCTTATCTCTTTATCAATCTCCGGATCAATACCCCTTATGGTAATCTGTGTCATGATTCACCTCCTGACTTATCTTGAGGCATTATATGAGTCAAGCATGAAAATGTCAATCCATTCTTTCCCTTCAGACTCTTCCCTGTTTGTAAATGTCCAATGTCAAGGGCAGATCCTTTTATTGAGCATTTCACGTCTATAAAAAGGATCTGAAGGGATTGAGGACAGATAACTGGACTAATTGTGTACACTATTGACAAAATGATTAGATTGTCTATAATGCTAACAAATTTGATAAGTATTTGGGAGAAACTCATATGACAAAACGAGTCGGTGCAAGAGAGGCAAGGAGCAGGTTCTCGGAACTCATAGGGAGCGTCCGTTTCGGTAGCGAAGAGGTCATTGTGGAACGGTCCGGAAAACCCATGGCAGCCATGATCCCCATTGATATGTACGACCGGCTCATAGCGGAGAGGCGCGTACGTTTTGAGGTCCTGGAGAGGGTCCGTTCCCGCCTTCCGGACATCCCCCCGGATGAGATTGACAGGGATGTTAAAGACGCGGTGTCGAGGGTAAGGGCAGGAAGTGCTGCGCGCGGTTCTTGACACGAACGTTTTTGTCAGCAGCCTCCTTAATAAAAAAGGCGGTCCGGCGAAGCTGCTGGACGCCTGGCGGGCAGGCGAGTATCTCCTCGTGACCTCTCCTTCCATAATGGAAGAGATCAAGGCCGTCCTTGAACTGCCGCGTATCAGGGAAAAATATGGCCTGATTGACCAGGATATCCGGCAGCTACTCGATCTCCTGGAAAAGGATGCCGTCCTGGTGCCCGGCCTCTCGGATGTCGGTAACGCCATTCCTCAGGATCCTGTTGATCATATGTTCCTTTCCTGTGCCCTTGAGGCCGGCGCGGATGTGATCGTGTCCGGAGACCGTCATCAATTGGACCTGAAGGCATTCGAGGGTATCCCGATCATGACCGTAAATGAATTCCTGGACCTGCTCGCAAGGCAAAAGAAGCCATGATATCCGGTTGGGGCAGACCCTATCTTTTTACATATCTGAGAGTTAAATAGGCCTTGCGACGATAAATTCCAGCCCATTTTTATCTTTCCCCTCCTTCAGCCTAACAGCCTTCAGCCTTTAGCCTATATTTTCACAGCCTACAGCCTAAACCCCTATCTTTACGTTCTATCAATGCCAGTGCCTGACCCCGATGTTTTCAGGAAATCAGATTTTTGCCTCACAGACATCATGAAACCCACAGTTTCTGAATGAAATCATCCCCGGTTCAGGCCCATACTCAAATGTGAGGCGTAATTCCTTTGACGCATAGGCGATGAACACCGAATTACCTCCTTCAGAGGGGTATTTGGCCTTAATGCCTTTGGCTTTATGGACCTTCAATGAAGGGTGCCTGGGATTTTGGGCTAGCAATTTTACGGCTTTGTCAATGGTCCGTTGTTCCTTCTGGCCAAGACGCTCATAGCTTTCGATGAAGAGTCTCTCAAAAGATAAAATGAAAGGAGGGGCCTTTATAGACATAACGCTACTTTTTTCTGTGTTGCTTCAGTGCCTCGGAAGGATCGCTGGCCGGAATGCCGGGTCGCCGGTCCTTATTGACTTCAAGCTCCCTATCTTCCCACTCGGGGGAAAGCCTTTCCTCCGGAAGGTCAGACATGTCGGGGAATTTCCTGACCGTCCGGACCGGGTAGAGGGTGATCTGATCTCCATCAACAACATATTCGAATAAGGGTTCGGACCGGAAACCCGGAGGAAGGGTAATCCTTCCCCTGGAATCGGTTTTAAGGATATTTATACCATCCATGTTGTTACTCCTGAATTATTGTGGGTCATTTCCGGTAATCTTAATAAATTTTGGGGAGAATGTCAATAGTGGGAAAATGGGATAAACCCATATCTGAGTAATAAAGCATTCCTGCAACAGAAAATTCCAGCCTATTTATCGGAAATACCAAAATTAGTAATTCCGATAAATAGCAATTTTCACGTATTCAATGGCTGAATCTCCATCTAATATCGGCATTCCCGGTCCTCAGCCTATCAGCCTACAGCCGATACTTCACAGCCTTCAGTCTTTAGCCTATATTTTCACAGCCCTCAGCCTAAACTCCTGTCTCTTCTTCTATTAATCAATGTCAGTGCCTGACGCCAATGTTTTTTATAATAACCTGGATAATGCTTGCCCGCCATTATTTTGGAGGGCTTGCCCGCCGTATTTTTGGCGGGGATTATTGGTGACTGTCTGAGTGCAGTACACCGGATATTGGTAACGATCAGGCAGGGGATTTGCCTTTGCGAGGAACTCG
>CAZGIZ010000133.1:0-12686 GCA_964526655.1 uncultured Desulfobacteraceae bacterium
AAAGATCCGAATTAACATTGAAACGGCAAATGCACAGAATTGTGTGCATCAATGCACTGTTTCAGTTGCAATATCAATCATTCTAATCCAATAATTATACAATTAAATCAAATTGTTATATAAATGCTTCCAATGGCACATATTATGCTAATGTGGATTAAGCAATATGGATGTTTCAGGGACGATTTTACTTGTCGTTTCTTGGCCCTGAACGTGGCCTCCACCTCCTGTTCACAGGAGACTCTATAGGGATTGTGCTAAGCGACCATGAGAAGTCGAGATAATCACCTTGTCATTTATTACACACTCAGTAAAATACGCTGCCCAGGTTCAAGCTCCAAAGGTATCAATTTGATTTAGGTTAGGCAGGCTTTTTTCCAATCCGCGGGATTAACTGAAAAGAAGGGGAGGCCACCGAGTTGTATATTCTGGCGGGATGGCTTATCGACGGAACAGGAGGACCCGTACTTAAGGATGTCCTGATGGAGATATCGGACGGGATTATTCTCTCAATAAAAACAGGAGAATACAGGGTTAGGGACAGTGGAGATGTGATCGATTTTTCACAATGCACGATCCTGCCGGGGATGGTGGACTGCCACGTCCATCTGGCCATGTCAGGGAGTCTTGATCCGGAGATACGCAAAAGACAGCTCAACGCCCCTTTTGAAGAGATCAGGGATGTAATCGCCGGGCACCTCAATGAACAGCTCAACCACGGGGTGTTCGCCCTGAGGGACGGGGGGGACAGATGGGGTCACGCGCTTCGTTACAAGAAGGAGTGCCTCGCAAAAGATGAAATGCCTGTCTTTTTAGGAACAGCGGGAAGGGCATGGCACGCAGAGGACCGTTATGGCGGGCTTATCGGACGAACCCCAATGAAAGGAATCAGCCTTGGCCGGTCAATTCTGATGGAGGATTTGAACGGCGTGGACCACATAAAGATAGTCAACTCGGGACTTAACAGCCTGTCCCGGTTCGGGTTGGAGACCCCTCCGCAGTTTGATACTGAAGAGCTGCGGGAAGCGGTCGTGAAGGCGGAAGAACAGGGGCTTAAGACCATGATCCACGCCAACGGGAAGAGGGCGGTGCGATCGGCACTGGAGGCCGGGTGTCATTCCATTGAACACGGTTTCTTCATGGGGGACGAAAATCTTGCCCTGATGGCCGAAAAAGGAGTCACCTGGGTTCCGACTCTCTTCACCATGGAGGCCTATTCCCGCATTTCAGCACCAGGAAGCACCGAATCCCAGGTGTCCATGAAAAATCTCAGGCATCAGATCGGTCAGGTATCAAGGGCGGAATCCTATGGGGTCACCATCGCTGCCGGGACGGATTCAGGAAGTCCCGGTGTACAGCATGGCAGGGCGATGAGGGAAGAGATAAGGCTCCTTATTGCCGCCGGTCTCTCTCTGGAAAAGGGGATTAGTTGCGCCAGTCTTAACGGGGCCAGGCTCCTTGGAATAGTGGATCGGGTTGGCGTTTTGGCCCCGGGCATGCCAGGTACATTTGTGGCGACAATGGGAGGGCCTGACAAATTATTGGACCAGTTGGATCCGCCCCTGGGTGTCTGGATTAATGGCATTTTATCCAGTTGTCAGCCCGCCCTCAAAGGGTTGATGAGAGAGTGATTATTTTATCTGGTTAAACTGTCTAAATACTACGTAATCATCTGAATTATTCTGTTGACAACTCTTTTTCTTAATTGTATAAGCGAGGGCAGCTATCCTACATAAATTGATTGTAAATAAAGCTATTTATACAGTTTAATCACACTTCATATCAGCGCCCTTGCAGATGTCTGATCCAAGAGACTCTAAATTAATTAGTAGTAAAGAAATACTTGAAAAAACAGGTATATCAAGGGCAACTCTCAATAATTACATTAAGATGGGAATAATACCCAGACCTCTGGTCAAAAAGCCCGGAAAAGGGTTCAAGAATATCAAGAGCATGGGATACTTCCCATTAAATGTCTTAGACAGATTGGAGGAAGTAAAAAGGCTGAAGAGGGAGGGCAGATCCATGGGGGATATCGCCGGTATGATCGGCGATGCCGAAGGAAAACAGGCGCCATATGGGGATGGGATTAAGACGTTGCCATTAGGGGTTCGAGGGGAAGGGAAGTTTGAAAAAAAACTTAAACTGACGCTTGAAGATCCGTCCCTATCCGCCTACCTGCTGAATTATGATTTTAAAGTCATATGGATCAATAACCATGCCGAGGAGAAGATCCTAAATCAGAAAGTCGGCAACCTTGAGGATGGCGATTCCAGGAATATCTTCAGGCTGCTTTTTAACTGGGAATTTCAGGGCCAAGTGCAAAACTGGAAAGAACTTTTGAGCTACCATTTGTCATTCGCGAAATTAAAATACTCGAAGACATGGCTCGGGAGGATTTACAGGGGGATATCGAAAAGCGAGCTAAGGATGTTGGAGAGGATATATGAAGAGATATCTTCTCTCCCTGAACAGGATGTCCAGGACGCGCGTTTAAGGATACTAAAAAAAGACGGCTCCCTGGAACACTATATTGTCTACAGTATCTTTTTTCAGGAGGGAATACTCTTTCTTTACAGGAAGGCGAGCGATTAAAGGCACAAACAACAAAAGGGGGGAGAAATGGAAATGGAATCTAAAAGATCTTTGGAGGCGGTTCCTGATAGTCTTAACTCTATCGACGGGATTTCCAGGGATGGATCCAGGCTGCCACCCTGGCTTTTCAGGCACAGGGAACTTGAGGATGCCCTGGAAAAAGCACAAAAAGTTGATCAAAAAACATTGATAAATACCTTTAATTACATCCATTTTATGGATGGAGACCTCCTGTTCCACCTGCGTCATTCCATTTATGAGGAGAGCATCCTTGTGCGGGCCTATCCTGATCCCTGTCTTGGCAAAGAGCTCACTTGCAGATTATCGGATGATAAACCCTCTCCCCTGGCCCTGAAGGATTACCAGTTCCTGCATCTGATCATCGATGACGGCCGTTCCATGATCCTGATCCCGTTGCCTTCCCATGAGATAAGGGATAATTCCCTTACCGTTCAGCTACCTGAAACAGGGTACGCGGTAGGCCAGCGACAGTCGCGAAGGTATGCGTGCAAGGGAGTCACGGCGGAACTGACACAGAGCGGATTTTACGCAAGGGGTGAATTGATGGATTTCAATCCTCTTGGGTTCAGGGTCAAGGTAAGGCCGGCGCCCAATTGCTCCTTTAACTGGTTTAATCCGGATGAATCAATGGATATTCATCTAAAAGTCGATCAACAGATCATCTTTTCAGGCTCCTGCAATTGCATCCGGCAGAGCGGGAAGGTCCATGTGAGGGATATTGTGGCGGCCCCGGTCAATGACCGAATCAGGCGTTTCAAGAAAAAGGAGCTTCGCAATCTCCGCCAGAAACTGGTCCCTTCCCCAAGCGTTATCTTCACCCACCCCCTGTTAAACAAGCGAATTGAAAGAAAGGGATTTGACATCTCCACCTCGGGATTTTCAATTTACGAAGAGGTGGATGAGAGTGTGCTGATTCCCGGAATGATCATCCCTGAAATGATCATGAAATTCCCCGGGGGTCCGGTAATAAGGTGCACCACCCAGGTTATTTACAGCCACAGGGAGTCGGAAAAGAGATTGCGCTGCGGGCTCTCCATCCTGGATATGGGTATCAACGAGTACAGCCTCCTGACACACATACTGACCAACGCCCTGGATCCCAACGCCTATATCTCATGCGAGGTGGATATGGATTCCCTGTGGGAGTTCTTCTTTGATACGGGTTTTATCTACCCGACCAAGTACCGTCTTATCCATTCCAACCGCGAAGATTTCAAGGAGACATATCGGAAGCTCTACCAGGAGAGCCCGCAGATAGCGCGTCATTTTACCTCCCAGAAGGATGGGAAGATATACGGGCATATGTCCATGATAAGGGCCTACAACAAGACCTGGTTGATCCACCATCACGCGGCCCGGGCCATGGACAGCCAGCGTACCGGTTTTCTCGTGCTCAAGCAGATTATGCACTATATGAACGACATGTATCGCCTGCCCTCAGCGAAAATGGACTATGTCATGTGTTATTACCGCCCGGAGAACAAATTCCCTGACCGGGTGTTCGGTGGCTTTGCCAGGTCCCTGGACAACCCCAAGGGATGCTCAATGGATCTATTCGCCTACCTCCCCTACACGAGCCTTTCCCTAATTACCCAACTGCCAGACGGGTGGGCCATCAGGGAGAGTAACATGCTGGACATATGGGAATTGAATCGATTCTACAGCCACTCCTCCGGGGGCCTGCTCCTGGATGCCCTGGGTCTTGAGCGTCGTGGTTCAGGCGATAAATCCCTGGAAGAGACCTACAGTCAACTGGGGTTCACAAGGAAATGGCGATCCTATTCCCTCACGCATAATGGTGAATTAAAGACGATTCTCATTGCCAATCACTCGGATCTGGGAATCAATCTCTCGGAGCTGTTGAATTGCATAAAGGTCCTGGTGATAGATCCGGAGGACATGCCATGGAATGTACTCTCCATAGCCATATCCAGGCTGACCAGCGAATATGAAATGGAGCGTGTCCCCGTCCTTTTTTATCCCTTCAACTACGTGGAGGACAGCAATATACCCTTTGAAAAGAGATATCTTCTCTGGATCTATGACGCACACTATGTGGGCCCCTTTATGGAATATATGCAGAAGAGATTCAGGATAAGCTACAAGAAGAAAGAGCCTTCCGAGGCATGATCCCGGCCCTTGAGACAGTCACTTCATCCTCGATTTTACCCCCCAAATGGACCGCTGCCTGGTTTACAGGCAGCGGTTATCTTTGTAGTAAATTTATAATACAATAAAAAAAATTGACATATTATATATTTTATGATTTCTATATTAATATAATATAATAAAAATTATATCATCTTTTAAGAAATTATTCTATTAGTCCACCAGTTACCCAAAAAGGATCTCCATGACCTCAAGCTCGGGAACCTATGAAAGGATCGATGAGCCCCTATACAACAGCAGGATAATAAAGATCTTCGTGGATTATATTAATGATCATTATCCTGATGTGGATATCGATTCCATCCTGAGCTACGCCTGGATAGCCAACTACGAGCTTCAAGACCAGGGACACTGGTTCAGCCAGTGGCAGGTGGACCGGTTCTATGAAATGCTCTCCAAAAAGACAAGGAATCCCAACATAGCCAGAGAGGCCGGACGTTATGCGGTCTCATCCACGGCGTTAGGGGCCGCAAAGCAATATGTCCTGGGACTTATGAGCCTCGTGTCCGTGTATGTCTTTATGGAGAGGCTCTATCCGATCCTCAGTCGTGGCGCCACTGTAAAGGCGCGGAAACTGGACTCCAACAGGGTTGAAATTGTCTCCACCCCGAAGCAGGGGGTTAACGAGAAGCTATACCAGTGCGAAAACCGCATAGGCACCTTTGAGGCCCTGGCCAGGTGGTTTACCAGGAAGTTCGCCAGGGTCGAGCACCCGGAATGTTTCCACCGGGGAGGGGAATGCTGCCGTTATATCATCACATGGGAAAAGACCCCCTCATTTATCTGGAAGCGGATGCGCAGCTACGCCTTTTTGCTCTGCGCCTCCCTGTCGCTCGCATCTTTCTTTCTTCTGCCCCTCATGAACTGGCTTGTGGTCCTTCTGCTTTGCGCGTTTCTTACCATGCTATTTTCCTATTATTCGGAATACCTTGAAAAAAAAGACCTGGTCAAGACCATTCAGACCCAGGGTAACGCGGCAGAGGATCTCCTGGAGGAGATCAACGTACGCTACAATGATGCCCTGCTCATCAAGGAGGTCGGGCAGGCCACTTCCATGTTTATGGATACTGAAAAACTCTTTACCTCCGTGATGGAGATCATGGAAAGGCGGTTGAATTTTGATCGGGGCGGGATCTGGCTGGCCAACAATGAGAGGACCCGCCTCGACTGGAGAGTCGGCTATGGCTATGACCCCGACACCGAAGAACTTTTAAAAGGCACCTCTTTCCGACTGGACAATCCACACTCAAAGGGGGTGGCCGTCCAGGCCTTCAAGAAGCAAAGACCCTTCCTCGTGAACAGGATCTCAGAGATAGAAAAGGATCTCTCCGCCAGGAGCATTGAGTTTGTTAAAAAGATCGGGGCCCAATCCTTTATCTGCATTCCCCTGGTCTATGAGCGAAATTCCTTCGGGATACTCTTTGTCGATAACCTCAAGTCCAAAAAATCCCTCAGTCAGAGCGACATTTCCCTGCTCACGGGAGTCTCCCGCCAGATTGCCATAAGCATCAATAACGCGGTATCCTTTCAGGAACTGAAAGAGAGCAAGGAGCGGGAGCAGAACATCAGGAGGCTCTTTGAGAGATATGTACCCCCCTCGATAATAAGGCGTTACGTGTCAGGTGAGGTTGACCTCTTCAGCGGTGAAGGTGCCTCCATAACAGCCCTTTTTCTGGATATCAGGAACTTTACCTCATCCACGGAGAAGATGAACGCAGGCGACGTGGTATCATTTCTGAACAGCTTCTTTGAAAAGTGTTCCTGCATAATAGGTGACGAGCACGGTCACATCAATAAATACACGGGAGACGGCTTCCTTGCCATCTTCGGCGCCCCTGAGCCGTTGGAAAATCATGTTATGATGAGCTTTAATGCGGCGTGCAAGATCCTGGAACTGTCAGGCAAGTATGTCTTGGGAAACAGGCCCATGGAGCTTGGGATAGGTCTTCATACGGGGAGGGCCATATTAGGTAATCTGGGTTCCACGACCAAGATGGAATATACAGCCATTGGCGACACCGTTAACACAGCCGCCCGGCTTCAGGAATTGACAAAGCAGTATATCGATTTTCACATAATAATGAGCCGAGATGTCCTGGAAGGGATCGATAGGGGCCATCCTTACCATAAGAGCATACTATCTCTGGGGCCCCAGAAGATACGGGGAAAAGAGAACCCCCTGGAAGTCTTTGGTTTCAATCCCCTGAAGGAACGCCCTGTCTATTTTAATGAGGATGAGAGCGGCCTGGCGCCCGTGCAGATAATCAGGGGGGTGTAAGTAAAACGCCTGGGATTGCGGAAAAATTCCTTAAAGTCCTTGAAAAAGGAATCTCGCCCCCCGGGATAATCTTCAAAGAGTTCCTCGGCCTTTAAAGAGGCCACTTCTACCTTTTTAAGCCAGTTAAAGACATCGGCGTCACTTATGTCCCCGTAAAACAGGTGGTGTGCCCTTACATCCATCCTGATATCCCTGTAATTCAGGTCATAGAGATAGGAATAAAGCTTTCGGCCCGCATAGGGGTCAAAGTTATATTCCTTTTCCAGCTTAGCCATAAGCTCAGGGAGTATTCCCTCCATCAAGGGAGGCAGTTCATAGTGGTTGAGGCAGTTGAGGTCCAGGTCCAGGAGACAGAGACGGCCCTCGGGCTTGAGGCAGGCGGTCAGGTTTTTTACAATGTCCGGGCTCTCTTCTCTGAAGTATTCCAGGAAAAAACGTACCCATATGAGATCAAACCGTCCCAGATCGTCTATTGGACTTGTCAGATCACGTAGCTCGAAGTCGATCACCCCGTCCTTTGCATGGCGTTCCCTGGCGTGTCTGATCCTCTCTTCTGAGAAGTCAATTCCGATTATTTCCCCGCCGGGCTGGATCATCTCATTCAGAATGGAAGTCACCATGCCTGGTCCGCACCCCGCGTCAAGGACCCTCATCCCGGGCTTGAGACCGCACCAGAGGGCCTGGCTCCTGACCGCTTCGGGATCGGTCTTTATCTCCAGGCGGACTGCCTCTTCCGGGTTTTCCATTAAATAGCCCGTATCCATAGGAATTCCTATATCCTCAATCCCACAGGATAGTCAACTCCTATTAGCCGGAAAGATTAAAAAATACCCTATCCGTGCCATATCCTGATTTACTTTAAATCCATCAGAGTTGATATATTTTTCTTTATGTCATATAAGCGGAATTGCGGAATTTGTCTGGCAATGTTACCTTTTCAAAGCGATATCTGTAATAGGTCTAATGTAAGGTATAAGGTTTAAGGCAAGACATAATTCCATTTTTTCTCATTGCGTCCCAGGCCCTGTGCCTCTATGTTATTTTGTTAGAGCATTGCCCTTCATGGACGAAATTTTAAGAGATTGAGGACAGGCTTTTAAATGGCTGATGAATTGAAGTTTGAGCAGGGACCCATAAGGCCCCCCAGCGAGGCTAAAAGCTTCCTCTTGAGGATAACGCGCAACTGCCCCTGGAACCAGTGCCTCTTCTGCCCGATCTATAAGACAAGGAAGTTCTCCCTGAGGAGTGTTGAGGAGATAAAGCAGGATATCCTGACCGCCAGAAACATGGCAGACGAAATCAGGGCCCTTTCCCGAAAACTGGGACACAAGGGGGAGGTCAACTCCCAGGTGATAAGCCGAATCCTCAACAGCAGGGAGTGCAGCGACAGTTATAGAAGCATCGCGATCTGGCTCTATTACGGTACGGGGGCCTGTTTTTTACAGGACGCCGATAACCTGATCATGAAGACCGGGGACCTGGTTGAGGTCCTCAGGTTCCTGAGGGAAAAATTCCCGGAGATAACCCGTATTACCACATATTCCAGGTCAAGGACCATTGTTCGAAAGAGCGTTGATTCACTGAAGGAGATGAGAGAGGCGGGTCTCAACAGGATCCACGTGGGGCTGGAGAGCGGCTATGACCCTCTCCTGAAACTCGTAAAAAAGGGTGTGACCGGGGCCCAGCACATAGAGGCGGGAAGAAAGGTCATAGAGGCGGGAATTGAGCTCTCGGAATACGTCATGCCGGGTCTGGGGGGCCAGGGGATGTGGAGAGAGCATGCCATTGAAACGGCCAGGGTACTTAACGCGATCAATCCCCATTTTATAAGGCTCAGGAGCCTCAGGATCCCCGAAAGGGTGCCGCTCATAGAACTTGTCAGGGCCGGGGAATTCAAGATGCAGACCGACGATATGCTGGCAGAAGAGATCCGGCTCTTTATAGAGACGCTGGACAATATTACCAGCACTGTAACCAGCGATCACATCATGAACCTCCTCGAGGAGGTAACCGGGAAGCTGCCCGAGGACAAGGCCAAAATGCTTGAAGTAATAGATAAATACATGAATCTCACCGACTGGGAGAAGGTTATCTATCGTGTGGGCCGGCGGGGAGGGGCCTACCGTTCCACAGACGATCTCGAGAGGGACCCTGCCACACGTCAAAAGATCGAGAATGTAATACAGGAAGTGATGAGGGAGGGCGGCGAAGAGGGGATTAACAGGTTTATCAGCGAAATGGTGGATCAGTATGTATAAGGCCTGGGGCACAAGGCGCAGGGCGCAGGGTTGGAGAAGATATTTTTCCCCTATGCCTTGCGCCTGGTTTATCTCTATCAAGCCCTGAACTTAAACGCCATTGTATTAAGAGGACGAGCCTAATAGGGAGAATCTATGGCTTTCTATCCCATTATGATTGATCTTTCAGGGAAAAAGGCGGTTGTCATTGGCGGGGGCATGGTGGCCCAGAGGAAGGTCGAAACCCTCCTTGAATACGGGGCAGAGGTGCACCTGATATCAAGGGAACTGACACCCCTGTTGGAGGATTACGTGGGGGATGGGAGGGTGAGGCTCGTTGGAAGGGAGCTTGAAGGGAGCGAGTTTGAAGGCGCTTCTATCGCGATAATCGCCACAAATGATCCCCACATGAACCGCAGGGCCGTTGGGATTGCAAGGGAGCGGGGCGTGTTTGTGAATGTGGTTGACCAGCCCTCGGACTGTGACTTTATCGTCCCTTCCATTCTGAGGAGGGGGGATCTCATAATAGCAGTATCGACCTCGGGAAGGAGCCCGGCCCTGGCAAAGAGGATAAGAGAAAGACTGGCCTCCCAGTTCGGGGATGAATATGGGGATTTTCTGCGCCTCATGGGTCATATACGAGAAGAGGTCCTGTCAAGAGGCCTCGCCCAGGAGGAGAACAGCAGGATATTCCATGAGCTGGTGGATTCTCCCATAATCGAGGCCGTTGGCAGGGAAGACTGGCCGGAGGTCGCCTCAAATCTCGAGAGGATACTCCGGATGAGGTTTTCTGTGGATGAGATTATTAACTACTTGAAGTCTGAATGAACCATGGGTTTTTTATTATCAAAGGCAGCACTTTTTTTTATCCTGCTTTCAACAGGCGGGTTCCTGGTCTATATTATCAAACAGAAGAAACAGGTCTTCAGGTGGTCTTACATCCTTCTGGCAGTCGGTTTTATTTTCCACACGCTTTTCCTGGTCCAGCAGTATTATAACCTTGGAACCGCTCCCGTCATCAGCCTCAAATCGGCCTTGTCCTTCTTTTCCTGGTGCATCATCGGGGTTTATCTCCTGTTCCAGATGAGATTCGGATTAATGGTCCTGGGCTCCTTCATAGCTCCCCTGGCGGCATCCATGATGATAATATCTTCGGCCATCCCTGAGACGGAGATGGTAATAAGACCAATGCTGAAGAGCGCCTGGCTTACGGTTCATGTGGGGACTATATTTATAGGAGACGGCATCTTCGCCATAGCGTTTATGGCTGCCATCATGTACCTGATCCAGGAGCGTCACATAAAGAACAAGACCCGGGGTTCATTGTACAAGAGACTCCCTTCCCTTGAGACCCTGGATTCGATCAATCATTATTCACTTGTTTACGGCTTTCCATTCCTGACCCTCGGCATGATAAGCGGGGCGATATATGCGCAGCACGCCCTGGGCAGCTACTGGAGATGGGATCCAAAAGAGGTCTGGACCCTTATTACCTGGATATCCTATGCAGTCCTGCTCCATGAAAGGCTTGCAGTGGGCTGGCGCGGCAGGAGGGCGGCCTTGGCCTCCATTATATGTTTTATCATCCTCCTGTTTACCTTTATAGGAGGAAGTGTGTGGCTGAGCGATTACCACAGCTTTAGCCAGCTCGGAGGCCGCAACGGACTATGATCAAGATATTCAACATAGGCATGAATCATGAATCTGCCCCGGTCGAATTGAGGGAATGCCTGGCAAGGGATCAGCAAATTCCACAGACAGCCCTTTCCCTCATGCGGGAATCTGGATATTTCAAGGAAGGCCTGTTTCTCTCAACCTGCAACCGTGTGGAGGCACTCTACACTACAGAAACCCCCATTGAAGCTAAAAGTTCAATTATATCAATTCTTTCAGGGTTAGGTGGCATCACGGAAAAGGAGTTAAGGCCGACCCTATACAGTCATGAAGACATGGAAGCCGTAAGGCATATATTCATGGTGGCTTCAAGCCTGGACTCCATGGTAATCGGGGAGCCTCAGATCTTAGGCCAGATAAAAGATGCCTATCGGCTTGCCGCTGTCAGGGAAAAGACCTCGGGCGTGATCCTTAACAGGCTCATGCACAGGGCCTTTCACGTGGCAAAGAGGGTCAAGACGGAGACCAGGATATCTGAGGCCGCGGTCTCCATCAGTTACGCCGCCGTGGAACTGGCAAAGAAGATATTTCGCGGCCTTGAGGGTAAAAAGGCACTCCTTATCGGGGCGGGCGAGATGGCGGAACTTGCGGCTCGACACGTTATAAGCAATGGCGTCGACTCCCTGTCAGTGGCAAATCGAAGCTTTGACAGGGCCGTCAGGATGGCCGATTCCTTTAAGGGCAAGGCCGTTCTCCTTGAGGAGATAGGATCGGAGCTGCTTGAGGTCGATATCGTCATAACATCAACCGCGTCAACCGAGTATTTGATTACCTATGAACAGGTAAAGAATTCCCTGAGGAAAAGGAGGAACCGACCCTTATTTTTCATTGATATCGCCGTACCCAGGGATGTGGAACCGAGGGTGAATGGACTGGAGAACGTCTATCTATATGATATAGATGATCTGAAGGCGGTTATCGAGGAAAACACGTCCCAGCGGAAACAGGAGGCATTGAAGGCCGAGCGGATCATCCAGGAGGAGGTCATACGTTTTGATAAGTGGCTGGAGACCCTCGAGGTGGTCCCGACGATCATATCATTAAAGAACAAGGTGGAGGCCATCAGGAAGGCGGAAATAGCGAGGAGCCTTTCAGGCATGGGTGAACTGACACCGTCCCAGAGAGTGGCACTGGAGGCCCTGACTGTTTCTATGGCAGAAAAGATAATAAATGACCCCATACTGATGTTGAAAAGCAAGGCAGGAAGGTCATCGAGCGAGAACTACCTGGATGTTGCAAGAAAACTCTTTAATCTGGACGAAAATCAGTAGTTAGTAAGGAAGATAAAATGGATATAAACGGAACGCTTAAAAAGATCATGGAGCACCCGGACTCTTCCGGGATCGGTATGATAGCAAGTCACCTGGGCCTTGTCCGGGGGACCTCCAGAGACGGCAGGAAGGTGAAGGGGGTGGAAGTCAGTTATGACCTCGAAGTCCTAAATGATATTGTTAGATATATTAAAGGATTACCTGGTATAATAGAAGTTATGGTTGAAGTTAATAACGGCCTTCTTAATATCGGTGATGAGATACTTTTCCTGGCGGTCGGGGGAGACATAAGGGAAAATGTGTTTCCCGCCCTGGAAAAGGGGGTGAATATGATAAAGAAGGACTCCTGCACAAAGAAAGAGATCTTTGTATAGGGTTAAATTACTCCGGTCGGGTTCTTTTTTTCAAGCCCTATCTATGGGCCAAGGTGGCGGTTCCCGC
>CAZGIZ010000134.1:0-12601 GCA_964526655.1 uncultured Desulfobacteraceae bacterium
GGCCCTTTACAATCGATAGATTTTACTATGCAATATTATAACCGGACATTACTGACTCAACTTTAAAATAATCTGCATTTTTCATGCCAGAATCCTGCATTGCCCGGTTAAGATACTGCACTTAATACCGCAATTGGAATATTGGGATACTGGGGCAATGGAATAATGGATCTATTCCATCATTCCTTTATTCCATGGGGACCTTTAAAGAGAAATGTCTTATAAATACAGTCGATATCAACAGATTATAGAATCACCGTGACATTATAACAAAATGGGCCATCTTGCAAAGCGTCTGATATATAGGGCAGGAGAGATATGTTTGAATATTTGACATCATGTCAAATTAACGGCTATTAAATCAATTTTCATCCGGCTAACGATTATTCATTTATCAGATGGTCCTGAAGTATTACAGGTTGCTGTTTCTTGATCCCATCGATCATTGACGAAAATCTCAACACAAACTATATTCTTTTCATGCCTAAAACCAATCATTCGATCATAGATATACTTGGAGAGAAAGGAAGCCTTGCCCGGTCGCTCACAGGTTTTGAATTCCGTCCCTCACAGGTCCGGATGGCCCGGTTAATAGAAGAATCACTTATGAAAAAAGTACCTTCCGTCATTGAGGCTGGCACGGGCACGGGGAAGACATTGGGTTATCTTGTTCCCGTCATCCTGAGCGGCAAAAAGACCGTGGTTTCCACGGGCACCAAGAACCTCCAGGAGCAGATCTTTTTAAAGGATATTCCCCTTATCGTAAGGACCACTGGAATAGAAGTGGACTCAATGCTCATGAAGGGGAGACAAAATTATCTCTGTCTTCATAGATATCATCAATTTTTCCTCCTCCCTTCTTTCCTTGACCCGGCCAGGGAAAGGGCCAGGAACAGGATCGACGAATGGCTTAAGGACACCGAGTTCGCGGACCTGGCAGAGCTCCACTGGCTGCCGGAGGACGATCCCCTCCGGGAATCCATCTCCGCTACATCTGATCAGTGTCTGGGATCGGACTGCCCCCACATGGAGACCTGTTTTCTCAACGCGCTTCGAAAGCGAGCCGCCAGGAGTGAGATAATCATTGTAAACCACCACCTCTTTTTCGCGGATATGGTGGTAAGAAAAAGCGGATTCGGAGAGATCATACCCCGCTTTCAGGTCGCTGTTTTCGACGAGGCCCACAGAATTGAAGAGATAGCAACCGCCTATTTTGGTGAGAGCCTGGGCACGGGCCAGCTAACGGATCTTGTCAAAGACGCGGAAAGGGAAATCCAGGGATTCAGTAAGTCAGAAAAGACGAATATGGATAATTGCCTGAACATGATAAGGAGCGGGACGGAACAGCTCCAGAGGATTTTTATTGAGTCGGGTGATAAGGACCGAATTCCAGAGGAAGATATCCTGATGATACAGGCCGGCCCGGCCAGGGAAATCATGAAGGGGCTCAGCCATATCAACGAGAAGTTGGGCCATTCCCTTGCCGTAAGGGCGGGGGAACTGGGACAGTCTCTGGAGAAGATCTTTTCCTTTCGTGACCCCAACTGGATGCAATGGTATGAAAAAAGAAAGAGGGCCATGATCTTCCACGCCTCTCCCCTCGATGTCAGCAGTAGCATGCAGGAATTGCTTTTCGCAAAGATAAAAACAGTTGTCTTTACTTCCGCCACCATTTCCACGAAAGGCAGCTTTGATTTCATAAGATCACGTCTGGGTATTCCGGAAGACAGTCTCGAAGCCATCTACCCGTCCCATTTTGACTTTAAAAGGCAGTCCCTGCTATATATTCCCAGGGACCTGCCCTCTCCCGACGCACAGGAATTTGGCGACAGGATCTCCCAGAGAATTTTGGAAATATTGAAAATGACTTCCGGCCGGGCCCTGATACTCTTTACCAGCTATTTTAATCTCCACAGGGTTCACGGACAAATAGTAGGAAAAATACCCTATTCAGTCTTTAAGCAGGGAGAGGCGCCAAGGTCCATCCTCCTTGAAAGATTCAGGGAGGACACAAATTCCGTACTCCTTGCCACTGGTTCCTTCTGGCAGGGGGTTGATGTGCCTGGAGAGTCCCTGAGCTGCCTGATCGTAGATAAGCTCCCCTTTGATTCACCGGGTGATCCCCTTGTGGCCGCTCGTATCGAATCGATCCGCGTCCGGGGAGGAAATCCCTTTATGGAATACCAGCTTCCTTCCGCCATTATCTCCCTCAAGCAGGGATTAGGGAGGCTGATAAGGAACAGCTCCGACACCGGGGTCCTCTCAATACTGGACAACCGGATAATCACCCGTAGGTATGGTCGCTTTTTTTTCGAAAGCCTACCCGAGATGCGTGTGAGCCATGACCTTGCCGATGTCGGCCTGTTCTTCCATTGATAATCTTGGGTAAAAAAATTTTGGAGGAAATATCTATGCCCCTTAAACCATGGAAACTGATCTCCAGTAAAAATGACAAGTCATTTCGAATCTTCAATCTACGAACTGATAGGGCACTATCCCCGCGGACCAACAAGGAATATGATTTCTATATCCTTGAATCCATGGACTGGGTAAATGTAATTCCCGTGACGCGGCAAAAGGAGGTCTTACTCATTCGCCAATACCGCCATGGTATCAAGAAGGTGACACTCGAGATCCCGGGCGGATTGGTTGAAGGAAAGGATTCCCCTGAAGAGACCGCCCGGAGGGAGCTGCGGGAGGAGACCGGTTACACTGATTCAGAGATGATCCTCCTCGGCAGTGTGCACGCGAACCCCGCCTTTCTCGATAACCGCTGCCACACCTTTCTTGCCAGGGACGTCTTTCCCGTCGGAACCCAGGAACAGGATGAAAGGGAAGACATTGAGATAGTGATTCGGCCTATTGAAGAGATACCCCGCCTGATAAGGGAGGGAGAGATTACCCATTCTCTCGTCCTTGCAGCGTTCTACTGGTACTATATGGAATATCAGCCATCCAATCCCTTTTAGGACTTTACCTTCAACCCTGTACCTCAATAACAGATATCCTCAGAATTAGGCTGGGGATCAATCATAGTATTGTAATTGTGGCCCATCATGCCATGAATCCGGCTGTCCTTCCTGGCTGAAGCGGATTGCAGCTCAAGGACAGCGACCTCGTGAAAATTCTCTATTGTTGAAGCCCCCGCAGCGCTGAGCGACGCCTCCAATTGCTTTCTGGTGAGCGGGAGGAAATCGTATATGGATCCGAGGTATGGGACAAATCCCTCTACCCCCTCTTCAAAGAATCTATTTACGGTTTGGCTATAGCGCCGATAGTTATGGGCCCTGGGACTCCCTTCCATCCAGTACTCTTTTACGGTCTTCCCAGCCACATTGTTCATCCTGCCCGGACTCTCTGCGAATTGTGCGAAAAAATTGCCCATCATTACAGAATCAGCGCCCATTGCCAACGCAATTGCAATATCCGACGTGGTTTTCATACCCCCGTCAGCGATTATCGGGACATACCTGTTTTCTCTGGCATATTTTTCGCGTGCTGCCGCGATTTCCATGATCGCCGTTGCCTGGCCGCGTCCGATAGCCTTTACCTGCTGTGTTATGCAGCCCGAACCGATTCCCAGTCCAACCTTTACCCCATCAACCCCGGCCTCCGCGAGCAGTTGAAAGGCATCGGCCGTGACTATATTCCCGCCGATGACAGGTGTCTCAAAATTTTTCCTGATCCACTCTATGGTCCTCTTTTGATAGACGGAAAAACCGTCCGATGAATCGACCACCAGGAAATCAACCTCGCTTTCAACAAGCTCCCTGATACGCGTCTTATCTTCCGGGTGTGTCGAAACCGCTGCCCCCAAAATCAATCTCTTCCGGGCATCCACCGAGGCCTCAGGATGTCTTATATGCTTGTCAAGATCCTTTTTAAAAACAAAGGACTGCAATGTACCCTCTCTGGATACAACTGGCAGAAAACCTCGTCCATAGCGAATCACGAGACTGTTGGCTTCCTCGAGGTCATCCACCTCTTCGCCCACCTCTATTTCCCCCTTCATCCGTTCATCGATTCTCAATTCAAGATCATAACGGGGATCAAAATCCTTATCTGTAATGACTCCGAGAAGCCTGCCGTGAAAAAGTCCTGTGTCCGTGACTGGAAATGTCGTGAATTTTGTCCGGTCTATCACCTCCTTTACTTCCGACAGTGTCTGGGAGGTCGAAAAGGTGATCATGTCCGTCTGAAACCCGGCCCTGTAATGCTTTACATCTTTTACTTTCTTACACTGCTCCTCTACTGAATCGCCCAAGGGAATCACTCCCGCTCCTCCCAGTTCCGCCAGTGCCGTCGCCATCTCAACCCCAGTCACTGCCTGCATTGCCGCGCTCAATACGGGAAGCTCAAGAAATATGTGGCCTGTCCCCCGGCAGCATAGGCGGGTCCTGAGGGAAACGGACTGGACATTGCAGTCTTCATCCGTATACCCCGGTAAGAGAGAAAAATCCTTCAGGCTGTATGCGGGTCTTAATTGCAGTTGTTTCATAATATCCTCCTTTCCCAAATTGATTACCCCTTTATCGTCCATATGAATTTTTTAAGATTGACAGGTAATATTCATTTGGTATATATTAGTCAAATTAATAATTATAATATTTTCTATAATTGATATTAATAAATGGAAATTACATTTGAACAGATAAACGCCTTTCGCGCCGTTGCAAGACATGGAAGCTTTTCAAGGGCCGCCGAGGAGATATACAGGACCCAGTCAGCCGTCAGCATACAGATAGCAAAACTGGAAGAAGTGTTGGGACAGAGGCTCTTTCACCGCACCACAAAAAGAATCAATTTGACGGATGCCGGTGAAATATTGTTGCGATATGTTGATAAATTGAATCGAATCCTTGAAGAGGCTGACAAGGAATTGATGGACCTGGAAAGGATGGAAAGGGGACGACTTGTGATATCCACATCAGATACCACAGCCTGCTACAGGATCCCACATGTACTTCAGGAATACTGTGCCAGATATCCCCGCATCGAGATCATTGTCCGTAACGCCACGTCTTTAAGGACGATTGCCCTGGTCTTCCAGGGCGAGGTGGATCTCGGAATCGTCACCCTTTCCTATCTGAAACCAGGGCTGGAGGCGGTTCCTCTCTTTTCACGATCAGATGTCGTCATTTGTCATCCCGACCATCCTCTTGCGGGCAGGGAAGAGATTCTGCTGAAGGACCTCGAAAATTATGCCTGTGTCCTCCTCGACAGAAATTGTTCCTCCAGGAGAATTCTCGATGAGGCGTGTGAAAAAGCGAAGGTAAGACTGCCCATCGTCATGGAGCTAAGCTCCATTGAGGTGGTCAAGAGCCTTGTCTCCATCAATTCCGGCATATCAATTGTCCCTGAAATCTCCATTCGTGAGCAGATAAGGAGGGGGAGTCTCGTTTCCTTAAAGATAAAAGAATTTAAATCCGGCAGGCCCAGTAAGATGGGGGCAATTTACAGAAAGGACCGCTATCTCTCTATTGCTGCCCGGAGCTTTCTTGATATGCTCAAGGCTGACCTGGGTAATTAAATGGGAAAATGTTACCTTTCCAACTCTTGTTTGACTGCAAGACCTATTTTTTCCATAGTATATGGTTTCTTAATATATTTCCCCCCGCCCAATCTCTGAATCTCTTTAACCCGCTCTGTTTCTGAAAATCCGCTCGCGATTACAGCCTTTTGTCCGGGATGCAATTCAATAATCCTTTTATAGGTCTCAAGGCCATCCATACCCGGATACATGATCATATCCAGTACCAGTAGATCGACAGAATTATCTCTCAGATAATCGACGGCCTCTTCCCCGCTTGAGACTGTCCTCACGGAATAGCCCAGTTTTTTTAGAATTACTGACGCAATCTCTCTCTGCTCTCCTACATCGTCCACGACCAGAATGGATTCTCCTTTACCCATATAATCTTCAATAGTGAGCCCGGATCCATCTGCGGGGATTCTTTCCCCTGTCACCGGGAAATAGAGTGTAAATGTCGTTCCTTCGCCTTCAACGCTCTCTACATCAATATAGCCGTTGTGATCCTTCACGGTACCCCAGACCACGGCCATTCCCAGCCCTGTTCCGCTTCTGCCGATGACCTTCTTGGTATAGAAGGGTTCAAATATATTATCCATATCCTCTTTGGAAATACCCACGCCTGAATCCGATACCTTAATGATCGCATAGTCTCCTTCCTCCACGTCATCGTAACCCCTGACCGGCCTGTCAATGTACCGGTTTTCAGTGGATATGACCATCTTTCCTCCATCCGGCATCGCCTCTGCGGCATTGGAGATGAGATTCATAATGGCTTTTGACAGATGAGCGGAAGAGCCTTTTGTGTTCAGTAGATCTTTATCAAGATTTGTCTCCACCTCCACAGCCTGGTGAAATACCTTCAGATTTTCAAATTCAGGACTCTTCAATTGCTCTAAGATAATATCGTTTAAATTCACCACATTATTAATTGCCACACCCCTTCTTGCCAGAGTCAGGAGATCCTCCACAATAACGGCTGCCCTCTCTCCCGACTTTTTCATGGTCAGGATGGGTTTCCTTAAAGGACTGTCTTCAGGAAGATCCATCAACATCAGGTCAGGGTAACTGACGATGCCGGACAGGATATTGTTGAGATCATGTGCAACGCCTCCCGCGAGTGTGCCGATAGCCTTCATTTTTTGTGCCTGCTGGAGCTGGGCCTCGATCCTCTTTCTCTCCTCCTCGGCCCTTACACGGTCGCTGATATCCACGACAAGACCCTGGAAGTGCGTGATATCCCCCTTTTCATTTCTCCTTATGAATGTCATGTCATCGAGCCATTTCACCACTCCATCTTTTCTGACTATTCTGTATGGTTCGTGTCTAAACTCCTTTCTATTATTATCCCCGCCGTATTGCATTACCTCTTTTTTAACCCTTTCCCCGTCATCGGGGTGGATGGTATCCCCATAGGTGACCTTGCCTGAAATGAATTCTTTTGCCGTGTAGCCGAACAATTCCTGGACATTATCAGAGACAAATTCAACCGGCCATCCCTCGGTCGTATTCCAGAGGAACGCCACTACTGGGCTCCTGTTTATAATATTGTATGCCTCTTTCAAGGCCTCCTCTGCCCGCTTACGATCCGTGATATCCCTGCATATGCAGAACACCAGCTTCCGCCCCCCGATGACCGCCCCGTTGGTGCTTATTTCAACGTCGCAATAGGTGCCGTCTTTGCGGCGGTGCCGTGTCTCAAAGTGATCACCGGTCTCGTCAATCTCCCGGACCATTCCTATGAGCTGGTCGCGATTCCATTGGGTGTCCCAGTCCCATAAGTGGAGATGTTGTGCTTCATCCGCAGAATAACCTAACATCTCGGCAAATTGCTGATTCGCCTCATAAACCTTTCCATCCTGGTCAACAATGACGATCCCGTCCCTGGATTGCTCAATCAGGATGCGGCGCCAGATCGCTTCATCCTTCAACGCTTCCTCGGTCCGCTTTCGATCGCTGATATCAACGATAGTCGCTATGGTTGCCTTCAGATTGCCATCTTCATCTCGAATCTGTGAGACAGAGAGGTCCGCCCAGAGGATATTGCCGTCTTCCCGAATGTAACGTTTTTCAAGTCTATAAAAATCAATCTCTCCTTGAAGCAAGGACCTCAGAGTCTCACTGCTCCTTTTACTGTCTTCCGGATGGGTAATATCTATGGGAGATACTCCAAGCAATTTCTCTTTGCCGGTACCGAACATCCGCGCCAATCGATCATTGACCATGCAGAAACGGCCTTCTTTATCGGTTATGCCAATGCCAACCCCGGCGTTATTAAATATTGCCTTAAAGAAGCCTTCACTCTCCCGCAAATCCTCCTCGATAAGGCCTTTTTTAAGGACCTCTTTTTCCAGCTCGCTGATCCTTTTTTTCAATTCTCCATGGGTCGGTTTTTCGGCCATTGGAATAACCTCCGATACCCCTTATCCAAAAGATCCATGTGCAACGGCATTAAAATACAAAGAATAAGTCCTTGCCCGTGTATTTATGAGTCAGTATATTTTCTATTTAAAATATTTTATGTCGATTTAATTATCTGCAAGAATTATGCCTGCTTAGCGAAATTATTCCGTATCAGCTTCCCGATCCGGAATTGCCAAGGACTGGCTAGTGTCGTGTCCCGGGAATAGCTTGATTAATTAGGCCCTGTTTTACCCCACAGAAATAGATATGCCAAGGTAGGCATCGTTATCTCTTCAAGGTGATATCAGCCGAAGGCTAAGGGCTAAGGGCGCAGGGTTCAGGGAGAAACAATAAAATCTTTAAACTTTAGCCTTGTGCCTTACGCCTTGCGCCTGCTTTTATTATATTACCTTGAAGAGATAACAGTGCCGGACTATTTGCCTTCAGGTAGAGCCAAAGGACTCCAATCCTTTATAGAAAATCGATCTTCAATTATTAATTAAAGTTATTTATAGGACACGACACCAGGTCATTATAGGGTATTAAGGGACAAGATATCCGCGACCAGGACAATTTGAAATGTCTCACGGGTCAACTATTTCCTCGCGGCGCCTAAAGGCGCCAGCATGTCAATGATGCTTTTATGCAGGATATAATTGTCTGCAATAAATCCGTTTACCAATGTGACAGGCCGGTTAAAAGTAAATGGCTTATTATTCAGGTCCACGCAAAGGCCGCCTGCTTCCTCAACCAGAAGCACTCCTGAACAGATATCCCACTCATTTTTTGGACCCCGGCTCCAGGAGGCGTCACACAACCCGGCAGCCACCCGGGCCAATTTATAAGCCGTGCTGCCTACACTGTGAATCTGTAAAAAATCTCTAAAAGGATCAAACTCGCCCCGTTTATACTCCGAACGGCTCGCGTCAATAAGCGCGCCCTGAAGCTTGCTGCGCCCCGTGACGTGGGCCTTTTGGCCATTAAAAAAACAGCCGCCGTTCCTCCTGCAATGGAAGAGCTCACCGGCGGCCGGATTGAATATTACACCCAGCACAGGATTTCCTTTCTCCACCAGTGCAACGGATATGGAAAATTCAGGAATCCCCTTAATAAACTCCTTGGTGCCGTCCAGCGGATCAACGATCCAGACTCGTTCCCTTTCAAGGCGGCCCGGCCGATCCATCGTCTCTTCGCTCAACCACCCTGTTTCAGGCGATATGTCCATCAGGCCTTGCTTCAGGAGCTTATCCGCGGCCAGATCCGCCTCCGTGACCGGATTATCCGGTGATTTATCCTTCACGTCATAGCGGGATCCGTAATACTGCATTATGATATCCCCCGCGGTCCTGGTAATCTCGATAGTTTCCTGAAGAAGTTTTTCCATTTCGAAATCACATTACAGGGTGTTTCGGTCATCACCCTGTGATGTGTCCCAGCTTTACGAATTATAATAATAAGGCCCTTCTCTATTGATACCTCTCCCCCATGCCTGCTTTTGGTCCGGTAATGGGGCTTTGATGCATGCCATGAGTTAATTTCATGGTTGAATCTGACAAATGAATAATACTTTGAAAATCCCTTCGTGTCGACCCATATTCCAAAATCCACCATCAAATTACAATTTCGATAGTAATGGCGATGGATTTTGGTTAACCCTGGGCACCAGCAAGGTGTTAGATGCAAGGCGCCGCATCGTAGATCCCGCTGTTTTATGCGGGAGAAGCGACGACTGAGGCGTATGAGCAATACGCCTCAGGTTGAGCTTGCGAAATCCCGCCGCCTTAAGCGGGAGAGAAGCGATCGAAGGCAACGCAGCAGATGACATCTTGCTGGTGAATCAGGGTATTTCAAGCGGTTTGATTATAGATCTGTGATATGTTAGGCTCTTTTTATCACGGGTAATGACTCTGTTTGCCCCTCGAGCCCCTGGTATCCTTCTTAGAGAGGGGCAGGAAAATAGCGACAGGTAAAAAAATTCTGATCGATAATAATAAGGTTTATATTGGGCCGATACACTTCCCCTCACACGGATAGCGCAGGGGGCAAACTCGCGACATCCAAGCTCCCTCCTTCCCTTCGTTTTTCCACTTTTGAATCTCTGAAATTCCGGGAATTTCGATGGCTTTGGATAGGTTCTCTGGCCTCCTTTATTGCCATGAACATGCAGATGATCACCAGGGGCTGGCTTGTGCTGCGTCTGGCCGATGATTCCCCTCTCGCACTCTCTTTGGTCATGATGGCCTTTGCTGTACCAATGACCTTTATCTCCCCTGTAGGGGGCGTCCTGGCCGACAGAATTCCTCGAAAATACATGGTGATGTTCAGCCAGGGAGGGAACGTGATAATGACCCTGATCCTGGCGACCCTTGATTTTATGGGATTGATCCGGTTCTGGCATCTGATGGCTATCGGCGCCATTAACGGTGTTCTGATGGCAATGAATATGCCCAGCCGCCAGGCCCTGGTCTCCGATGTCGTCCCCGTGGACAAGCTGATGAACGCCGTCTCCCTTAACAACTCCGGCATGAACCTTTCCCGGATTATTGGTCCTGCAATAGCCGGGATCCTCATTGTCTACATTGATACAGCCGGGACCTTTTACCTGATTTCGGCCTGTTACCTGGGAGCGGTCCTTTCCATGGCGATGTTGAAGACAGACAGGAACCAGACCGGCAGAGGGGTCAACAGCATAATGGAAGATATCCGTGCGGGATTGTCCTATGCAGCAGGCGATCAGGCAATATTAGGACTCATCATAATATTATTCGTACCCGCCCTTTTTGGCTTTCCATTCACAGCCCTGTTGCCTGCCTGGGCCCGGGAGTCTCTGGATGCTCAATCCGACGTTCTGGGGATGTTGATGATGGCAATGGGTATCGGGGCCTTAACAGGTTCGCTGATCCTTGCTTCCATGAAGAATTTGGCCAGGCGCGGGGTCTTTCTCCTTATTCTCGGAATCTCCTGGGGTGTGGTGTTGACGTTATTCTCCCAGGTGACCTCATACGGTTCGGCCATCTTTCTCCTTTCATTACTCGGCCTCCTGTCCGCTGTATTTATGTCACTCAACATGACCCTCCTTCAGACCTATGTCACCTCTGACATGCGGGGAAGAATCATGAGTATCAGCATGATGACCTTTGGCGCCATGCCCCTTGGCGCGGTGCCGTTCGGCGCACTCGCGGAAGAGATAGGAACGCCTAACGCCCTTAGTCTGAGCGGGTTGTTGCTGACGGCCTTCACCCTGATTTTTGCCCTCAAAAATCGGAAATTCAGAAAAATCACTTAGCCGTTCCTCGATTTCCCTTTACAGAGATAGTTTTCCTTATATTGGCGTTGACACAATACTGATATTACTGTACTACTCCCTCGCCGAAAACATCGCATCTTTCAATATCTTGTCAAGACACAGGCCTGGGGGTCCAGGCTCTGATTTCATTAAGCAACAGCAATGGTTGGAAAAAGAATGTCAAATGAAAAGGTTCCCAGGTATGGCTGGTTCATAATAGCGCTCGGAGGGCTCACCAACCTCTTCGGAATTGGTATCCCGCTTATGTGTATGCCGGTACTCTTTAATGAGATATCCGCCGAACTGAATCTGAGCCTGGTCCAGATAGGAGCAGCCTGGGGCATGGGCGGATTAGCCAGCATGATAATGACCCCTTTTGGTGGACTGATAGGAGACCGGTTCGGGGTAAAACGCACGGTAATGATAGCCTGTATTCTGATCGGGATCGCCGGCGGGGCAAGGGGTTTATCCGAAGGGTTTTCAGGTCTTGCCACGAGCATGTTCTTTTACGGTCTTTTGCAAAACACGATCGTCCTGAACATCCACAAGTCCTGCGGTGTATGGTTCTCGGGCAAAAAAATGGTTGTCGCAAACGGTATCGTCGCCGCGGGCATTGCCATGGGAATGCTGTTAGGCGCCTTAATAAGCAATACAATCATGTCCCCTTTATTAGGTGGTTGGAGAAACGTCCTTTTTTTATACGGGGCAATTTCTATTTTTATGGGTCTTATTTGGGGCCTGACCAGAAATGAACCTGTCCACTACGACGAGCAAGGACAAACTGGGCCTACCCCTTTTCGCAATACCTTGCGCAAGGTCATAAGGCAAAGGAACATATGGGTCTTCGGACTGGCCCATTTCTGTTATATCGGCAGTATCATGGGATGCATAGGATACCTTCCCCTGTACCTGACGGGGATCGGATGGACCCCAGCCAGTGCTGACGGGGCCCTCGCCGCCTTAAACGGTGCGGGAATGATCGGCGCCATACCCCTCTCAATACTGTCCGCCAGGTTTGGACTTAGAAAAGGATTTATTGTTCCGGCGGTGTTTATCACCCTGATGTCAATGACGATCCTTCCCTTTTCTCATGCCATTATGGTCTGGCTGCTGGTTATATTTATCGGCATGGTGCGTGACGGATATTTCGCGGTCTTAATGACGATGGTAATCGAATTACGCGGGATAGGCCCCGCCTATGCGGGAACTGCAATGGGAATAATCTTCTCCCTTGGTAACCTGGGCGCCTTTATATCATCTCCCACGGGAAACCGGCTGGCAGTGATCCGTCCCGAATTCGCTTTTCTATTCTGGGCTGCCCTCTTGGGAGTATCAGTTCTGATATTTAGCTTTATAAAGGTATCTGGAGAATCCAGGGACAG
>CAZGIZ010000135.1:0-12557 GCA_964526655.1 uncultured Desulfobacteraceae bacterium
AGGCCATTGAAACCACCACGGCCCGGGCGTGAATATGTTGATCAGTATCAGGGCCGAGATGACAATGATAAAGCTCCACAGATGCCTATGAAACTTCACCTTCCGGCGGACCAGTCTCAATTCCCGTGCCTTAAGATAATCAAAGTCCTTTTGTTCCTGATCAATCGCAGTCTCCAGGGTCCGGGAATCCACGCCTAATTCCTTGGCCATATCGACAAGGTCATCGTGTCCGATCACTTCATCCCTTTTTAATCTCAAGGCCCTCCTGATAATTCGATCGACTTCATCGCTGGTGTACTGCCGGGACTTTAATAGATTCATTTGAAAACCCTCCTGATTTGAACTTGAAAAGAGCTTGTTGATTAACTACTTTCGAAGATTCAAGTATAAATCAATTCCAGTTTCTTTGACATCGTACTCTTTAAAGGCTGTTTTTGAAATCAGGTCAAGAGATTCTTTTTTGTTAAGACTCATCCCGAATAGGAAGCGGAGCACATTCAGGCGCCTTACCACGAGCTCATACCATGACATTATGACAATAAAAGAAGTGGTCGTTATTATAATGTATTTGGTTCCTATGCCGATTTCCCACTGGATCACGTAGAAACCGATCATCAGTAGTATGGTCTGGTGAAGTATGTAGAAGGGGAGTACGGCCTCGTTGGCATAGGCAAGGAACCTGTTTTTAAAGTTCAGAAACCGGCTGCCGAGCCCTAATAAGCCGATGATCCAGCACCAGGCGAGCAGCCCCCTCAGGAAAGAGATGCCAACCCAGCCTGCGGATATGGCAGACGGACCTGCGCCGGGATCTTTAATATCTTGATTATATCTCGCCAGTGCGGATAGATCCTGAGAGCTTACCCCGAACTGTAAATAGAGATAGAATATCGTCAGGATCAAAGCCGCTATTATAGATGCCGTTCCATATCTCCTTATGGACTCCTGAATATGGTTGTTTGAGAAGACCAGATACCCGTAGATGAAAAACAGTGGATAGGACAGAGTATCCCAGCCGCCCATTATCCTTGTAACGCCCATCCCTGCCATATCGGCCAGCAGGGCCGTAACACCCAGTGGCAGGAAAAGGAGAAACAGGGCCCAGGGCCTTTGAAACAGCCTAGAAAGCCTTGAGAGAATACTCGTCCCTGTTTTCCCCCAGGGGAGGAAAAGGGGCAGAAAAACCAATGAAAATATAAAAAGATACATCAAATACCAGAGGTGCAGGCCCTGAAAGGCGAAATTGCCGCCAAAGGGGTACACCCCGTGGAAATAGCGGGGATACCACTCGAGAAAGGTGCCGCTGAAATCCCCGTCCATCAAGCGCTCGAGATAGACCTGCGGGGGGGCTATCACAAAGATGCCAATCAGGACCAGGGGAATCAGTATCCTCAGGACCCGCTCCCTTATGAATCCTCCCGCCCTTCGTGATTTCAGGGAATAATATACGGCGGCGCCTGAGATGATGAAGAACAGCGGCATCATCCACTGTTGAAAGAACTCCCTGTGGATGGTCGAGGCAAGGCTCCTCACGGCACTCTGGATAGGATAGTTGCGAAAATCAAAGAACCTGTCGCAATGATAGAAAAAAACCGAAAGTATGGCCATGACCCTCAGCCAATCCAGGTAGAAGAGCCTTTCCGTCCGGGTCGCTGAAACAGGTTCAGCCTGTTGGAATAATTTGTCTTTCATGATTGATCCTCCGATCTCCAGACTCAAGGCGCACTTCTCCGATTGTGTAATATCCTTAGATACCCACTTTAAAAGGTGAATTAAGGTTGCTTTTGGATTTTTTTCGGGAAGGATCAGGACTCGGAGTTGAGCCTTTTCTCCCAGTCAAACTCCGGTTTTGTTACCGTATGTTCCATTCTCTGGATACGGCGTTCAAGGTTCTCATATCGCCTCTTGATGCGATCCATGGCCATCTCTTTTGACCGGACATAGCTCTCGTAAAACTCCTGCTCATCATCGTTTTCAATGGGGATAACCGGTTCCGGCTTCATTATAAAAGCGGCTATGAAATAAATAATCCCCGTTGGCCAGAAGCCCGTGATCAGGAAGAGGATAATCGCCGCGACACGGACCCAGAACACGGACAGATCAAAGTATTCGGCCAGGCCCCTGCAGACGCCGAGTATCATGCCGTTCCTTGAGCGGTGCAATCCACCCTTTAACAGGCCGCGCATCCTGTCCCCTGAGAAAGAACTTCGAAATGATCGATCGCCTCTTCTTCCCCTGTAAAACCTGTATCTTCTATGTCCTCTCATTACTGTGTTTCCTTTCTGTCTTTTCCCGGTCAATGATGATTGTCTCAAGGGCCTCCACGCGCTCTTCCATTCTCGTCAGACCCTGGTAGATCTCCTGCATGATTCTGGCCTCATTCGATTGGCTTTTCTGACCCCTGGGGGTCGCGCCCCCTTTTATGATCTTCAGTCCCATAAGGATTGTGCTCCCTATAATAGCCAGGATCAGAATGCTCCCTGCGAAAATAGTTACTATTATCACGGCTCCTTGCATCTCCGGGACTACCTCCAAATGTTTTTATTTCCTATTTAAATGGATATGTCGAGCAATGTCCAGAGATTTATAGGGTGTTCCCTTCTCCCCTGGCGCGTGAGGCCTTGAGGGCCCTCAACTCCTCTTCGATCTCTTCATCCAGACCAAGACCCTCTATATCTTCATCCAGGGTTGGCCTGACCCCGTAGTTCACCAGGTCCGCCTCGGCCTCCATCCGCTCTATGCGGTTCTCGAGCTCGTCAAACCTGAACATGGCCTCCGCGCTCCCCATACGGCGGATATCTTCCTGGGCCCTTCTCTTCCTGTTGGCATGGATATGGCGCTGCACAAGGATGCGCTGTTTTTCCCTGGCACCGGCCAGCTTCTCCTCGAGCTGCCGGATGTCGCCCTGGTATTCCTCGATAAGACCGTTGTGCTCCATCAATTCCTGCTCAAGCGCCTCCGCCCTGTCGCTGTATTTCCTCTTCTCAAGCAGGGCCTCCCGGGCCAGATCATCGCGCCCCTTGCTTACGGCGAGCGGGGCCTTCTCTTCCCAGTATTTTACCCTGGCACGGACCTCTTCGAGATTGCGTTCGACCTTTTTGGCACCTGCCATGACTCCAGCGCAGGAGGCCTTGATCTCAACGAGGGTGTCCTCCATTTCGCGGATCATCAGTCTCACCAGCTTTTCCGGATCTTCCGCCTTGTCAAGCATGGCGTTGATGTTGGAATTGACGATATCCCTGAATCTTGTAAATATCCCCATGATATCTCCTCCTCTTTTGATGTTTGACATAACCAGTGAGCATTATTCATGCCAAAGGGGAGGAAAATCAAAAATGACTATAATATCAAAGAGTTATGCACTTGACATGGATTTTATTCTATGGTATTTATTGCTGATAGTTGGCTAAAAATACCATATTATGGTTCAGTCTTTAAAAATAGATCCGCCAGAGATCATTTACATTCGATTGAAACACGCTGCCGCAGGGAAGGGATTATCAGATGTCATGCCGGACCCGATCCGGCATCCATATAAGATTTCTGGATTCCGGGTCGAGCCCGGAATGACACTCTGCATAAGATTATGTAGTTATACTTAGAACTTACGGGATTATATCATGGCAGATAAAAGTCAGCGGATGAGGTCGGAGACCCCTCCCAGGACCACTGAGGCCCTGGGACAGTCCGAGAAGTTCCTGGAGTTTCAGGAGAGGCTCGCGAGGGTGGCGCCCATTGACCGTCCGGTCCTCCTGATCGGGGAGAGGGGCACCGGGAAAGAGCTCGCGGCATCCAGACTGCACTTCCTATCAAAGAGATGGCAGGGCCCCATGGTGGCCCTTAACTGTTCGGCCCTCAATCCTTCCCTGATTGAATCGGAGCTCTTCGGCTATGAAAAGGGGGCCTTTACGGGGGCTGAGCAGCGGAGGACAGGCAGGTTCGAGGCAGCAGACGGGGGGACCCTGTTCCTGGACGAGATAGGGAACATTCCCATGGAGGTCCAGGAGAAGATATTGCGGGTCGTGGAATACGGGACCTTTGAGAGGGTCGGGAGCTCCATGGGCATAGAGGTGGATGTAAGGATAATAGCGGCCACAAACGCGGACCTTATGGGGCTCTCTTCGCAGGGGAGATTCAAACAGGACCTCCTGGACAGGCTCTCCTTTGAGGTCCTGTTTTTACCCCCCCTCAGGGAGAGAAAGGGGGACATAGTGCTGCTCGCGAACCACTTCGCTGCGAGGATGGCCTTTGAGCTGGGCAGGGAAGAGATGCCGGGCTTCGCGGACAAGGCCATTGAGGCCCTTGAAGACTACTCCTGGCCCGGAAACGTGCGCGAGCTTAAAAACCTGGTTGAACGGGCTGTTTATAGGGCCGAGACCCCGCTGATCTCTGAGATCCAGTTTGACCCCTTTCTGTCCCCCTTCGGGGACCGCTCGGACCAACCAAAGACAGGTCCTGAGCCTGGGACAGAAAAGAGGGAGATAACGGCCGACGATCTCCTTTCAAGACCCCTTACGGAGGCGGTCCGGGAACTGAAGCTTCGCCTCCTTAAAAAGGCCCTCGAGGACGCGAAATACAACCAGCGGATGGCTGCAAAGAGACTTGGCCTCACCTATAACCAGTTCCGGGGCCTCTATCGCAAGTTTAATAAAGAACTGGAATGATATTCTATCAGGACACCTCGTCTCCTTTCGGGTCCGGCATTCCATAGCATGCAGCGATTTAATCAAAGCCGTACCACTGGACGACCTTCTCAACTGGCTCTCTCTGTGTGCGTGTCCCGGTAATGGGGTTGTCCCAGTCAGGGTAGCCGATGGCTATGCCAAGGGCGATGAGCTTTGACTCTGGTATTGGCACCACCTTTCTGATGATGTCGGGGAACACGACCGCCTGGGCCTGTGCCACGGTCCCCAGCCCGTGACTGGTCGCGAGCAGCATGATGGTCTGCACCACGGCCCCGCAGTCATACAAGGACCAGGCGTTAATGCCTTTTTCCTGATAGAAAAAGGACCTGCCCACTAAAAGATAGATGACCGCGGGTGCCCCATAGTGCCTGAAATTCTCCATCTGGCGCATCTTCATTTCTTCATCCGTGAACTTTTTATCCTTGGGCGCCAGGGCCTGGATCCTTGAGAGGTAAGGTTCGGGAAACTCGTAGGGTCTTGCCACGTCCGGGCAGGGGTCCTGTCCCACCCTTTCAAGGAAGCCCTTCTGTATCTCCTCTAATTTTTTGCCCGTGACAATAGCGAATTCCCAGGGCTGGGTGTTGGCCCAGGAAGGCGCCCTGAGGGCCTGCTCGATGATGTTTTTTAACACATCCCTGGAAACGGGGTCCGGCTTAAAGGCCCGCACGCTCTTTCTCTCCCTTATGGCTTCAATAATATCCATGTGTTATTCCTCCTTTTTATCTATTCCAAAATCTTGAATTGATTCACGTCCACCATACCCAGATCCGTCAACCTCAGTTCCGGGATGACGGGGAGGGCTAAGAACGAGAGGGTGGCAAAGGGCGAAGACAGGACGCACCCTAATTCCGATGCGAGCCCCTGGAGTTCCTCCAGTCCCCGGACCACGGTCCTGAGGGGCTCCTCCGAGAGGAGTCCCGCGATGGGCAGGGCCAGGGAGCCCAGCACACGGCCTTCGGCGGTTACTGAGAGCCCCCCCTGTATCCTTTCCAGCTCCTTTATCGCCAAAAAGATATCCAGGTCGCTGGTTCCCACTGCCATGACATTATGTGAGTCGTGGGCAATGGTTGAGGCCAGGGCCCCCCTCTTGAGGCCGAATCCCTTTACCAGCCCCAGACCCATATTCCCCGAGGCGTGGTGTCTCTCCACCACGACCAGCTTCAGGATATCCCTTGAGACGTCGGGAAGGACAAGACCTTCCCCCGTCCTGACCTTTTCATCCCTCCTCTTCGTGACTATCTGATCCCTGATTATCTCTATGACAGGTGCGGTTTCATCTTTTGCCCGGATCTCCAGGTCCTCGACCCTGAAGGGCCTGATATTGACTGTGTGGGTAAGGTCCGCCCGTATCCGGGGTATGGCGGAGATGAGCTCCCCATCTTTTGCCACGAGCCTTCCATCATAAAATACCATGGCCGCCTCCATTTCCGAGAGGTCCTTGAGTACTGCCATGTTGGCCCTGAAGCCGGGGGCAATGGCCCCGAGTCCCTTAAGCCGGAAGTATTCCGCCGTATTGGTTGTGGCCATCTGTATGGCTCTCACGGGGTCGAGACCCATGCCCACGGCCTTCCTCAGGACCCCGTCCACGTCGCCGTCACTGAGGAGGTCGGCGCATGTCCTGTCATCGGTCACAAAGAAGCAGCGCCTGAAGGTCCGGTCATTCACCAGGGGAAGGAGGGCCTCCAGGTTCTTTTCGGAGGAGCCCTCACGAATCATGATATGCATACCCTTATTCAGCTTCTCTTCGGCCTCATCGAGTGTCGTGCATTCGTGGTCTGACTGGATGCCAGCGGAGAGATAGGCGTTGAGATCCTTTCCAGACACACCCGGGGCGTGGCCGTCAACGACCAGCCCCCGGAAGAGGTCGATCTTGGCAAGGACCTCCGGGTCGCCGTGTATGACGCCGGGATAGTTCATCACCTCGCCGAGGCCGATTATTTTATCAAGAACCTTAATTTCCTTCAGGTCCCCGGAGGTGAGCCTTGCCCCCGATGTCTCCAGCAGGGTGGCGGGGACACAGGAAGGGGCCATCCCGAATATGTCCAGGGGGATTTCCTCGCCGTATCTCAATACGTACCTGATACCCGCCAGGCCGCAGACGTTGGCGATCTCATGAAAATCTGTGACCACGGCAAGGACGCCCCTCGGGACGACCGCAGCGGCAAATTCTCCGGGGCTCAGCATCGAGCTCTCCAGGTGGACGTGACCGTCGATGAAACCGGGGCAAAGATACCGCCTTTCCAGGTCCATGACTTCTTTCCCATCCCCGTAATCACCTATTCCTGCTATCCTTCCCTGGGAGACGGCCACATCGGCCTCTTCAACGCTGCCGGTGAATGTGTTTATGACACTGGCGTTTAAAAGAACCAGATCGGCAGGGGCCTCGCCCCTGGCGACTGCAAGCAGGGCCTGTCTATTCATATTATCCCCTTCCTTTGATAGAGGGGCTTGGCACCCAAAGGTCTTCATCAAATAATCAGCCTGTTCAGGAGCTTGACAGTTTTAGGGCCTTTTATCAATTAAAAAATTGGTGCCGCTCATAAGTGTTGGCATGATGATGAAATACCTTGAGTCACTTATCTGTCCGGCCATACCTATTTCTTCAACACTATATCTGCATAGGCCTGTACAATTTATGGACAATTTTAATGATAAAGGCTATGCTTGATAGAATAATAATTATGCAGTTTAATAGAACGATATTCATTTCATCCTCATCTTTTTCCCGACTGCCGGACCTTAAAGGGGTATTCTATGGACGAAGAGAACGTGCAACGCAAGCTTAGCGCCATCTTCAGCGCCGATGTCGCCGGGTATAGCCGCCTTATGAGGGAAGATGAGATGGGAACAATCAAGAGGCTCTCTGAG
The DNA here is from genome assembly GCA_964526655.1 of uncultured Desulfobacteraceae bacterium. Lineage (GTDB taxonomy): Bacteria > Desulfobacterota > DSM-4660 > Desulfatiglandales > HGW-15 > CAZGIZ01. The sequence continues at coordinate 7,551 of CAZGIZ010000135.1, forward strand.
TATCGTGAATTAATGTATTCCCTCATAAAACAGCACAGGGGACGCGTTGTCGATTCCCCCGGAGATAACCTCCTGGCGGAATTTTCAAGCGTGGTTGACGCGGTCCAGAGCGCCGTCGCGATACAGAGGGAGTTAAAGGCGAGAAATACGAAGCTTCCCGAGAACCGCAAAATGGAATTTCGGATCGGGATAAACATCGGGGACGTGGTCCAGGAGGGTGACCGGATTTACGGCGATGGAGTGAACATCGCGGCAAGGCTGGAGAGCATGGCCGAGCCGGGGGGCATATGCATTTCCAGGCCTGCCTATGATCAGATAGAGAGCAAGCTTCCCCTTGGTTACGAATACCTCGGCAAGAGGGTCGTCAAAAATATCAGCAAGCCCCTCTACGCCTATCGGGTCATTATAGATCAGGAGAATGCGCCCCGTGAAAAGGAACAACCTGAAGACCGGGAATCCAGGAAAAGACATCATCATTCACGGCATGATTCAAGGCATGAATTCAGCGGCGAGCATTTTGAGCAACCCTTCAGAGAGGTCAAGGGCCACCTGAAGGATTTTGCCAGGGAGATAAAGGATGATGAAGAGATCGCCGAGACCTTTCAGGAAATAAAAGGGAGGGTCCGGAAATTCGCTGATAATGTGTCGGGCAGTTCAGAGCAGAGGCAGCAGGCTATTAAGGACTTATTTCACAGTAAACACCTGAAGGCTTTCACTGGAATCGCCTGCTTCCTGTTTCTTATCAATGCCTTGACCTCCTTTGGAAGATGGTGGTTCCAGTATCCGACCATTTCTCTCGGCCTTGTCTTTTACTTACATTGGCTGAGGGCCTCTTTTTTCTCCCCTGACAAGGTTGAGGCAATGCGAGAGCGCCTGCTTCAGAAGGAGCTGGCAGGCCTTGATCCCGAATATCGAGGCAGTGAGGAGGGAAGGTGGCGGGCCAGGACCAGGGCAAACGCCCGCGTCCATTTCTATAGCCATCTCTATGTCTATGCGGGAGTTAATGCTTTTTTGATAATAATCAATCTTCTATCAAATCCCTTCAAATGGTGGTTCCCCTTTCCCCTCCTGGCATGGGGAGTTATCCTCTTTATCCACTGGATAAAATTAAGATAAAATCGGCCTTTGGGGGACAGGTTCCATCAGGGGCACCGGATGAGGCCCTGGGCCCAGAGGCAGCCTCCGCATGTGGGGAATGGGTTGCCGAAGCAGTCTCCCTCGTTGCTCTCCGCCAGCTCACAGCTCGCGCAGGACGCACAGGGTGAGAAGTCAAAGGAGGTCACCCTTTTTCTGAAGGCCGTGTATTCAGGGCCCTTCCATATCTCAAGCAGTCCATGATCCTTTAATGACCCGAAGAGGCATTCCCTGTTTTTTCGCTCCAGGTCTCCCATGAAGCAGGTATGACTGTGCAGGAGCGGGGGACAGGGGCTGATTCCACCGTCCCACCGGACTGAGAGACTCCTTTTTTTAATGAAGGGACAGGTATCAAAGGGTTCCGGATACTCCTTCTCAAAAAGGTCCGTGGAGTCCCTGAATCTCATGGCCCTGATCAGGACATCCATGGCATCCTCACACAGGTCCATCCTGGGCATTTCAACACGAAAAAAACTGGCGTTTATGTGCCAGATGGACCTTGAATGAAGAATCTGTTTCGACATCTCCCGGGTATAGGGCAGGATGTTGCTGACAAGGACCCTGTCTGCGGATACCTGCTGGCCCAGGTTCAGGACCTCGGGTAGCTCGTGGATGTTGTCCTTCATGGCCACGAAAACGAGACCCAGCCGGGGCCTGTCATGAATGTTAGGGAAAAAAGACCTGTTTAACTCCCTGATATTTTTGACCAGCTCCCTGAAGGCCTCCCGGTCTCTGACATGGCCGTGGCATCGATCCGAGACCCCGTCCACGGACAGCCAGAGCCTGTCTAATTGCAGGTCCTTCAGCTCGCGCATCCGGACCTGATTAAGAAGCAGCCCGTTGCTTATCAGCTCAACCTCGGCGTTTAGATCCTTGCATTGTTCGATCATGGCCATGAGACCGGGATGCATCAGCGGCTCGCCGAAGCCACCGAAGACCACGGATGGTCGGGGGCGACTCATGGAAAGTGCCTCCAGGACCTTTTGGAAAATCTCCGGGCTCATGTCTCCCGGCGCATCGGACCAGGCCCTGCGCTGGCACATCTCGCAATCCATGTTGCACCGGGTCGTGGGCTCGACATAGATCCTGGCAAGGGCATTAATAGGGCGATGGAGCCGGATGGTATCATCTCCCACATCAAAATAGACCTGCTCGCCCGGAATCAATCCGAATCTGTTGACTATAGAGCCTGGAAGGATCAGACGGCCCTTTTCGTCCACTGTCGCAAAATTCTTAGATATATATTCCTTGTCCTCTTCAACCTCAAAGGATCTGTTTCGATAATCAAACATACTCAAAGGCCTCCGGATAGACTTGAGGTGGGTCTCCCCACAGGGTTTTAAGACCGCCTGGCCCGCCTGAATCGCGTTTATACCGGTCTCACGCCCTATAATCATTCCGGAACCTGTCCCTGGTCAAGCATTAATTAAAATCGACATCAGGGACATGGGCCCCAAGAAATATCCCGATAAAATGGAAGGTGGCCCTGTTTGATCGCCCCTGGAATATATTTCAGTCGGTAAATGGGGATATTGAAAGATATCCGGACTGGGAACAAATTGGTCCTCTTATAAATGATTTGGAAGATCAAGGAGGAAATATAGAGTAACGGGTCTTGACGGGTAATAATAATAATGTATAATGCTGATGTATACAATATGGGAGGCAAGACATGGTACGAACACAGATATACCTGACAGAACGCCAACGGGACGAACTGGCTGCTATCGCCAAGACGGCAGGGAAAAAACAGAGCGAGCTTATTCGCGAGGCCGTCGATCGCCTCATCGATCAATCGGGCCATGGCCGGCGGGAGGCTGTATTACGAGATGCAGCCGGGATCTGGAAGGACCGTACGGATCTTCCTGACTTTGAGGCAATCAGATCTGAATGGGACAGAAACTGACTATGGCGAGGTCACTCCTTCTCGATACAGATGTTCTTGTTGACTTTCTCCGCGGCCACAGTAAAGCGGTATCCTTTGTCAAGGCTCACTCAAATTTGATCATCCTGTCATCTATCGTCATTGCGGAATTATATGCCGGGGTGAAGGGAAATGCAGAAGAGACTGCCCTGCATGACTTCATTTCCCTCTTCCGTGTCGTTCCGGTAAATACGGAGATCGCGAAGATTGGAGGGCTATACAAACGTGATTATGGCAGGTCCCACGGCATCAGCCTTGCAGACGCCATTCTGGCTGCTACGGTTGAAACCGAAAACGCGGAGCTGAAGACACTCAACACCAGGCACTACCCTATGCTGAAGGGCCTAAGACCGGCATATACAAAGTAGGCAGATACTCCAATTTCCCTTGACCCTATCGCTCTTCTGCTGTACACAGAAAAATAATTCACAATAAATCATACAAAATAAGTAGGATTTAGTGTCAATCTGGAATTTAGTACCTACTGGATTGCGCTTTCAGCATTCAGTCCCGCTAAAGCGGGATCAGCCAATCTTTTTAATGACTTTTATCGCGCTGGAAGTCAACGGCCTATATGGAATGGAGGCTTTCCATGCTTCCCGGCAAGAGACTTTCAAAGAGAGACATTTATTAAGAGAGAGGCAGTTCTTAATAAGAGATGGATGAGAAGGAATCCCTTTCCAGAGCAGGAGAGATCATGGGGCACTTCGCCCTGCTGACCGGCCTTTCAGGGGCAGGGAAGACATCTCCTGAGCGCTATTTATGGACCGATGCCTTTGCCCTTTGCAATTTCCTGGGGCTCTATCGCCTGCGAAATGATGATAAATACAGGCGCCTGGCGCTGGATCTCGTGGATCAGGTCCACAGGATACTCGGCCGCCACCGGGGGGATGACCAGCGAACAGGCTGGATCAGCGGTCTCAGCGAGGAAGAGGGGGAATTGCATCCGACAAAAGGGGGCCTGAGGATCGGCAAAGAAATGAATGAACGCGGACCCGATGACCCCTTTGACGAGCGTCTGGAATGGGACCGGGACGGCCAGTATTATCACTACCTGACCAAATGGATGCACGGCCTCAATTGCCTAAGCCGTGTCACAGGGGACTTTATCTATAACAGATGGGCCTTAGATCTCGCTAAAAGGGCACATGCCGGATTCACCTACAGGCCCCAGCCCGGGGTCCCGAAGCGCATGTACTGGAAAATGAGCATAGACCTCTCCTATCCCCTCGTAAAATCCATGGGCCAGCATGATCCCCTCGACGGACTAATCACCTACAGCCAGCTTGAGGAGACCCTGCACAGAGATCCTGACGATCTGAGGCAACAGGGACTCCTTTCGGAGATTACTGACATGGCCCAGATCTGCAAGGGAAAGGACTGGGCCACTGATGACCCCCTTGGAATCGGCGGCCTCTTGAGTGACGGCTACAGGGCTGCTCAATTGTTTGTCCATGGCGGCTTCGAGAGAGCCGACCTCCTGGCAGTTATATTGAATTCTTCCCTCGAAGGCCTGAGATTCTATGGAAGGAAGAATCCCTTGAAACTTCCTGCCGAATACCGCCTTGCCTTCCGGGAACTGGGGTTGTCCATTGGATTGAGGGCCGTTCAAAGGCTGAAGGGATTGATCAGGAGAAATCCGGTTATTTTTCGCGGGATTGATTCATTACATGGGCAGGTTGACAGCCTCACGGAGTACTTGCCCCTGGGCGAGATGATAGAGACGTTCTGGCTCGATCCCAAAAACAGCAAAACAGATACCTTCAGGGAACACCGCAATATCAACATGGTGATGCTGGCCACAAGCCTGGCCCCCGATGGATACCTCATGCTCGATTAAAATCCTGTAACATGGAGGGCATGTTTCGATAGAACCTAGTGTGGCGTCCTATAAACAACTTTAATTAATAATTGAAGCTCGGTTCTCTATAAAGGATCGAAGTCCTTAT
>CAZGIZ010000136.1:0-12474 GCA_964526655.1 uncultured Desulfobacteraceae bacterium
CCCGTGAACCCATGGGAATCTCCTGTGAACATTTCAAACCTCTAATTTTAAGTCATTTCCGGCCAGTCTGGTAGATATCCCCTTGAGGAAAGGCTGATGGCCGAACATCAAGTTCTAAATATTAGACGGGCAATGCATTCATTTTTAGACGTAACTAATGGACCATGCCCTTTTTTACGGATTCAAGGGTTTCGATAAAGGCGTCTATCTTATTTCTCGTATCCACTTCGGAATAGGATGTGATATCAATGATGTCACTTTCCAGGATCAGGGACGGCAACTCCCTGTTGCCTTGCTTCTCCTCCCTGGCGCCTAAAGTCAACACTGGAATGGGTCTGTAGATCTTTGCCAATTGATGGAGCTGCCAGATCAGACCTACGTGCCAGGTCCTGCATGAAAAGGCCTCATGCATGACAATTCCGTCGATCTTGAATTTCTCGATGTATTCGATCAGGCGTTCCACGTCCGGCTCGCTTCCGGGTCGCTTCCTTGCCTTGTCATACCAGAAGGTCCAGAAGCCCAGCCAGCGCCAGGCCAGGTGCTCGACAGGATCGCTGGTTTCAGGGATATCCATTTCGTCGATGGGGGCGACCGTCCTGTAGGTCGTTTCCGCGGGGAAGACCGCCCCTTTGCTGTTGAAATAATTGAAATCGTTCAAGGCAAACCAGGCAGGAAGCCCGCCGCCCCAGAGGATCCTGTATTTTTCATCCTGGATGACGCCTTCCTTTTTGGCTATCTTTTCTTCAAGTTCCGCCTTGAGATTCAGAAAGAAATCATAGGCCTCCTGGGTGCCCATTTTAAAGTTCATGGGTACCATGGTATTCATGGCATCGCCCGTGCCCATGGGACATGGAACCGCGGCCCTCAGGTCATAGGTCTCCTCAATGAGATTCCATGTCCTATCGCTCAATGCCACAAGCTCACTCAAACGATCGTAGTCCATCTTCTTTCCCGTATGTTCTTCGAGGAAGGAGATAAGACCCCTGAATTCCTTGACTATATACTTCTGATAATAGCCCCAGACCTCCCTGTGATCCCTTTTCGGGTCATAGAGGGGATAGGGGAGGTCTATGTTATAGATGGGTACATCCGGCATATACTGCTGGCAGGCCTGATACCATTTTGATCTCGGGTCGCAAAGGATCTGGCCCGAAGACAGCATGAAATCCGGTCTCACCTGACCGCCCCATGGGGCATCCGGAGGCATTTCCCCCAGTTCCTCCCTCCACTGATCAAAACCGATGCCGCAAAGGGCATAGGTGCAGAGGGAACGGGAGAGGCCCAGGGATTCCGCCTTCTGGAGAAACCGCTCCGCATCTCTCTTGGCGCCGCAGATACCTGCGAAGTTCTCTGTCCAGAGGGGGAGGACATCCAGGGCATATAAAATTTCTTCATAGCTGCACACGATAAAGGTATAGGCAAGTTTTTTGGTTCCCTCTTCCCTTGCCTTTAGGGCGTCGGCGAAAAATCCCTTGACCATGGGACCAATGGATGCCGCTGCCCTGGTCGCGGTTCTTCTCTTTTTATGTTTCTTTGTCTGTTCTTCAGCCATTTTTTAAAATCCTCCTTATAACAAGGCGTTAACCGATCATCTCGAGAAACGCCTGTATCCGTGTTTTTAGCTGCCCGATGGTCCCTGTGGAATACTGATCCTCCAGGTGGAGGAGGGGGACATCAATAGACCTGTAATAGGACTTTCTGGCAGGGACCTCGAAACCAAAGGGGTCGCAATATCTATAGACATAAAGGATCGCCCCGTCTACCTTGAAGTCCCGGGTAAACCGGCCGATGTCCCCGAACCGGGAGCTGATATCCCCCTCAAAGGAACCGGATGTGTTATCCCTGTAGGTCTTGGGACAATTTATCTTATCCAGATAGCGATGGGACAGCGCATTAATCGGGTCACCCCCCTCATCCACCAGGGGAAATGAGTCCCTTGTGCCGTTGCAGACAGTATCAGAAACGACATTGGCCCCGCTTTCCTCAATGATATTAACAAGTTCAAAATTATCCAGGCAGGCGCCGTCGATCAGGATTCGTGGTCCTTTTTTAAGGGGCGGCTCTCTTCTCATGGCAAGCCACTCCAATACCTCGTCAAAGAGAGAATTTGCCTCCTCAACGGGCAGGCTTGTGCCTACGGTCAAGATCTTCATCAGCTCGACACCCGAGATCATGGGAGGATCCGATTTTCTGTACTCATAGATGGCCCTGACCTTATTACGATTGGAATTGTGGAGTCTTATGGCATTCTCAAGACTATCCATGGTGATTTCCTGTCCCACATACTCCTCGAGAGATTTTTTAAAGATATTGATCTCCTCATTGAAGAATTCAAAAGATGATTCCTTCACCACGGAGGGGATATTGATAAAGTGTGAATAGGGAAGGTCGAGGGAATAGGTCCAGGCGCTGTAGCTCCTTGTCATGCTGTCACAGGCATGGGGGATTACAATGCCCGACAGAAAATCATACTTCCCCTTGACAGCAAGGTCAAAACAGCTGCGAATAAAGGGGCAGACAATGGTTTCCAACAGGATGTCGCCCTTGGTAATCGGCTCCCGGACATCACCCCTTATTCGAAAGGGGACACATCCCGCGGCAGTTATCATCTCCACTGGCACAAAGGAGCATATGTATCCGATGATTTTTTTCCCTTCCTCCTTCAGTTCCCTGGCCCTCTGTCCATAATCCCGATAATAGGCATCGACCTTTGAAAGAATAACGCTGTCGTCAACATTCATGGATTAGATCTCCTTTTCAGACTTTATTAAAATATTGAATCTGTGTTCAAAGTTATCCGGTAAGCCCTTTCAGGTCAACATCTTTTCCCAGGCAAAGAGAGCGGCCCCAAGGGCTGCCGTCATATGCGGCTCAGGAGGGACAAATACTTCAAGATTTGTGATATCTTCAAAGGCCTTAACGAGTCCGGGATCCCTCCCCCCTCCACCGACAATGGCCACCTCTTTCTCAATGCCCAACCTTTCGGAAAGACTGTTTAGCTGAGCTGCAAGTGCCCTGTGGATGCCTGCCAGGAGGTCTTCCTTTGGTGTTCCCTCTGCAATTCTTGAAATTGCCTCTGATTCGGCAAAGACCGCGCATCCGGTGTTGAAATCAACGGGTCTTTTGGACCTCAATGATAATGCCCCGATATCCTCGACCTTTAGCTGCAGTATCCTGGCTATTATCTTCAGGACCCTGCCGCTGCCTCCGGCGCATTTTCCACTTAAAAGGAACTTTAAAATATTGCCCTGGTCGTCAATTCGGAAGACCTTGCTGTTGAGGTCACCAACATCTACAACGGTCCTTACGGAGGGAAAGATATGATGGACCCCCCTGCCATGGCACGAGATGTCGGTGCGTGTTTCAGCTGCAAAAGTTGCCTGCTTGGAGCCATAGCCTGTTACAAGGTTACATCCAATGTCTTTGGGCGACAGGCCTGCAAGGGTGAGAAGTTCCTTTCGAACCTTATCGGCAATAATCTTTAAGTCTCCGCTTGAAGGGCAATCATATGAGGCGACCGGTTCATATCCGTTAAAAATGATTCCTTTTGAATAGGAAGAACCGATATCAATTCCAATTACATGAGGCATCTCTGATTTCACCTAAGTATTGCTTTTCTTTGGTTCTTATCGAATCATAACTTAAAGAGTAATGTAAAAAATTGATTCTATTCCCCTGAATCAAGATCTTTGCGGGAGGTTCGTCACAGGTCAAACCCTATTAAGACAACGGGAGTATCAAGTCAATGAAAAAGAACGTCTCAGCATCCCGGGAGAGTTTTAATCTTTATTCGCCTTCGCCAGAATACCCTGCGGCTTGCCGCAGGGATGATCAGTCTTCGCCAAAGGCTTCGACCCGACATGATGGCGAGGTGAACCACGGCGAAGCTTGCAAAAGCGAAGCCGGGTTGCTATGGCGGAATTCCGCTTGATACCCCACCGCTTGCGGTGGGGAGCTTCATTACCCACAGGGGCCTGTTTTTCAATACCTCCCTCTTTTAGACCTTGAAAAAGATTTTGTCCTCTGATAATTTAAAAGTTTAATTTTATCAAAAGGCCTGTAATAAAAAGACATGAAGGATGCAAGGAGCAGGCGATCCACCAGTGGGGGGGGATTTATCGCATCTATTGATATCGGGAGCTTCACTGCAAGGCTCCTGATAGCAGAGAGAACCGATCCTCCTGGACTTTTCAGACCCATTTTCAGAAAAAGGACATATATCCGCGTGGCGGATGGTTTTCGGGGTCAAGAAGGAGAAGAAATCCCTGTCGAGGCCCTTGAGCGGGCACTGGATGCCCTCGATGATTTTGCAATCCTGTCAAGGAGATACGGGGTGGGGGAGATCCTGGCCGTTTCCACAGGTGTAATCAGGAGGGCTGCAAACCGGAATCATTTCCTCGACCTTGTGAAAAAAAGGACCGGCATCAATGCCTCTATTGTCTCCGGAGAAGAGGAGGCCCGGCTCACATACAAGGGCATTTCTCACGGCCTTAAAATTGAGGGTGGATCTCCTGTCATTTTTGATATGGGCGGGGGCACAACCGAATTTGTCTTTAAACGGGGAAGGGGTTTAGATGTCAAATCCGTACCCTTAGGGGTTGTTGCTCTGTCTCAAAGGTTCCTTTCCTCGGATCCTCCCGCGGATGATGATGTGGGGGCGCTTTCGGCCCATATAGATGTGACCCTTGAAAGGGCCTTTCTCCGTAAGACATACGTGGGAGCCATCACAGACCTTATAGGCTCCGGAGGGACTGTTACAACTCTCGCCGCCATGCTTAACCGCATTAATGTCAATGAAATCATACCGGAGAAACTGAACGGGCTGATCCTTGAGGGAAACCGGATCAAGGATCTCTTTACACAGATAAGGTCCCTGTCCATATCTGAAAGAATGAGGCTCCCGGGCCTGGACCGGGACAGGGCGGCCGTTATCCTGGCAGGAGCGGTTTCGGTCATCAGAATTTTACATTTCTTCAACTCCACGGAGATGACGGTCAGCCATTCGGATATACTGGAAGGGATTCTGATATCCTATCTACAGGGGGGAAAAAATGATTGAGGGCGAAATAAGATACGGTTACACGTTTGATGACCTGATCCTGATTCCCGATAGGTCCGCTGTACTGCCGGATCAGGTGGATGTGAAAACCAGGTTGTCGAAAGGCATCTACTTGAATATACCGCTTGTCAGCGCAGCCATGGATACGGTGACAGAGTCTGCGACGGCCATTACCATGGCGAGGCAGGGCGGGCTGGGTTTTATCCATAAGAACATGAGCGTACAGAGGCAGGCCCTCGAGGTGGAGAAGGTCAAAAAGTCGGAGAGCGGGATGATCGTGAATCCCATCACCATTGAGCCGGAGAGGAAGATCGGCGAGGTCCTGGAGATAATGAACAGATACCGGATATCCGGCGTGCCCGTGGTAAAGGAGGGCAACCTGGTGGGAATCATCACAAACCGTGACCTGAGATTCGCGACTGACATGGAGCAGAAGGTGGAAGCCGTCATGACAAAGGAGAATCTGGCCACGGCAAAGGTGGGAATTACCCTTGAGGAATCCAAATCCATCCTCCATGAAAGGAGAATAGAGAAGCTCCTGGTGGTGGATGACGATGGAAAGCTCAAGGGGCTTATCACCATAAAGGATATTGAAAAGATCAAGAAATATCCCAATTCATGCAAGGATGGACTTGGCCGTCTGCGGGTGGGGGCCGCGGTCGGCGTCGGCCCAGACGCGGAAGAGAGGATTGAACAGCTCACAAAGGCGGACGTGGATGTCGTGGTCGTGGATACGGCCCACGGTCATTCAGAAGGAGTCATCCGGACGGTCAAATGGATAAAGGAAAGATACCATGACCTGGAGCTGATCGCGGGCAATGTGGCGACTGCCGAAGGCGCCAGGGCCCTGATAGAAGGGGGCGCTGACGGGGTAAAGGTCGGCGTTGGGCCTGGTTCCATCTGTACCACGAGGGTCGTGGCCGGGATCGGCGTTCCCCAGATGACCGCCATCATGGATTGCGCGAGGGAGGCAAAGAGACACGATGTGCCCCTCATCGCGGACGGGGGAATAAAATATTCGGGCGACATCACAAAGGCCCTGGCCGGCGGGGCAGATTCCGTAATGATAGGGAGCCTCTTCGCTGGAACAGAGGAGAGCCCCGGGGAGACAATTCTCTTTCAGGGAAGGACATACAAGGTCTACAGGGGGATGGGGTCCATAGAGGCCATGAAAGAAGGCAGCAAGGATCGATATTTTCAGATGGAGATAGAAATGGAAAATGAGCTGGTTCCAGAGGGTATAGTCGGCAGGGTCCCCTATCGCGGCTCCTTGGCGGCCGTGGCCTACCAGCTCATCGGCGGTTTGAGGTCCGGGATGGGCTATCTGGGGTGTCATGATATCAAAGAACTTCAGACAAGGCCGAGATTCATGCAGGTGACGGGTGCCGGACTCAAGGAGGCCCATGTCCATGATGTGGATATTATCAAGGAAGCCCCGAATTACAGGATGGAGTAATGACCCAGGGCATATATGAGAATAAGATCCTGATACTGGACTTCGGATCCCAGTACACCCAGCTTATCGCCCGGAGGGTGCGGGAGGCACAGGTCTATTGCGAGATACATCCCTATAATTTCAGTATCCGGGAGATCAGGAATTTCTCTCCAAAGGGGATTATCCTATCCGGCGGACCGGCAAACGTATATAGTGAGGAGGCGCCACTGGCGGACAGGAAAATCCTCGATCTGGGCCTGCCCATACTGGGTATATGTTACGGGATGCAGTACCTCACCCATGTCCTGGGCGGAGTGGTGGCAGGGGCCTCGGACCGGGAATATGGAAGCGCCATGATCCATATCAGGGACGTAAGTGATCTCTTTTATGGTTTCAGCAGTGATGAAGAAGAGAGCGTGTGGATGAGTCATGGGGACCGGATCGACCGGGTCCCGGAGGGTTTTGTCGTGCTGGCGGACAGCAGGAACAGCCCCGTGGCCTCAATGGCGGATACATCAAGGATGTTCTTCGGGGTACAGTTTCATCCCGAGGTGGCCCACACCCCCAAGGGAACGAAGATACTTAAAAATTTTCTATTCAGGATCTGCGGGTGCGAGCCCTCATGGACCATGGCGTCTTTTGTGAAGCAGACCGTGACCGACCTGGCAAGAAAAATCGGCGGGGAGGGGGTGGTCTGCGGTCTTTCTGGGGGGGTCGATTCATCCGTGACAGCGGTCCTTCTTCATGAGGCCATTGGCGACAGGCTGTCCTGCATATTCGTTGACAACGGCCTTTTGAGAAAGGGGGAGAGCCGGGAGGTAATGGATCTCTTCCGGGGCCACTACAGCATTAATATCCATCTTGTGGACGCGGCGGAACTTTTTCTGAAACAACTTAAAGGGATAACAGACCCTGAAGAAAAGAGGAAGATTATAGGCAGGGAGTTTATATCGGTATTTGAAAAAAAGGCGAAGGATCTGGGCAGCATAAGATACCTTGCACAGGGGACCCTCTATCCGGACGTGATTGAGAGCGTCTCCTTCAGGGGACCTTCCGCCACTATAAAAAGCCACCATAATGTGGGAGGACTTCCCGATGTGATGAACCTGGAGCTGATTGAGCCCCTGAGAGAGCTGTTCAAGGATGAGGTGCGGCAGGTCGGGATGGAACTCGGCCTTCCAAGGGAGTTGATCATGAGGCAGCCCTTTCCAGGCCCCGGGCTGGCCGTAAGGATCCTGGGCGAGGTCACGAGGGACAGGCTTGAACTGCTTCGATCAGCCGATGAGATCCTGATCGAAGAGATAAGGAAGGCCGATCTTTATGAAAAGGTGTGGCAGTCTTTCGCCGTGCTTCTGCCCGTAAGGACGGTGGGGGTTATGGGTGATGAGAGGACCTATGAGAACGTAATAGCCGTCAGGGTCGTTGACAGTTTGGACGCCATGACTGCGGATTGGACCAAGGTACCCTATGAGGTGATGGCAAAAATCTCCAACAGGATAATAAATAATGTCAGGGGAGTGAACAGGGTAGTGTATGATATTTCCTCAAAGCCCCCGAGCACCATAGAATGGGAGTAGAATATTTTTATAAGTATTTGACTTTATTCACGGCTTCATTTAATGGTTGACTTTTTCAGGATTCCGATTAATCTATCATGTTACTGCGCTTGTTGAGCATTATCCCGGTTAATCTCAATGATACATTTTTCGTCCCTTTTCATCCACATTCTGATTTAAATAGTTGAATTTTCGCACAGGGATCCATCAATGAGCCTTACGAAAAACCGTATTACAAAGGACATTCAAAAGAGTGTTCACCTTCCGCGATCTCAATCCATCAAATTCATTGAAACAACCCTTGAAATCATAAAGGGGGCCCTTGAATCCGATGAAGAGGTCCTTATTTCAGGCTTTGGAAAATTTTCCACAAGAAACAATAACAAACGAAGGGGCGGGAATTCCATCAGCGGAAACGCCTATATCCCTGACGCAAAAAAAGTAGTCACCTTTAAATGCTCACCTGTTTTAATAAAAAAGATCAACGGGAATAAGTATTAAGGGTTTTATGTCCGGTCTAAAGCCACTCTCTGTAAAATTCCGATAATTTCTCGGTCAGTCGGCTCAACCTGCCTGATCTCATCCAAACTGCGCCGGCCCCGAGCCCTAACAGCATGCTGATGGAAAAACATTCCGCTGCTGAAAGGTTGAAGATCAGGTGCAGGATGATGGTGATTCCGGCGGGTATTGTCACTGCCAGCAGGAGTTCTGATATTATTACTTTCATAAGCAAAAACCTCTCTTTCTAATGCCTATATATCGACCAAAATGGACGTAAACTTTAAAAAAACTCTTTGAGTCAAAGGGCTGAACCAAATAAAAAAACCCTTGTCGAAACCGTCAACAATCCCTTGGAATCGACAAGGGTCTAACAGCCAAACAATTTTAATGTAATCATCTTAGTTTTTATAATCAATCTTTTTCCCATTTTAGGGTATTATTTTTCCTCGCTATTTTTTGCATGGTCACTATTCTTTCATTAATTGATTATCAATCGGCTTCTTGGGAAAAAGACTTTGGCATGATTCCTGCTTAATATTAAAACAACGGCCGGGCTTCTTTCGGTCAAACAGGGCCTTCTCCGGGGAGGATTAGTTAATTGCAAGGGATTAGAAGATATAGTTTCATATCGCTGTATGCCATCCTATGCCTGTTTTTTTTGATCCAGGTTTCTGCGGCCGGGCCCTCTGAACCCTTTCCGATCTACCCTTCAATTAAGCCGAACGTCGCTTTCTGGAAAGACATCTTTTCCAAATATAAAACAACCGACGGCGTGATCCATGATAATGAAGACCTGCGGCTCGTCTATGATGTGATAAGACTCGCGGAGCCTGAAGCTCCCAACGCGATAAGGATTAACAGGGAGCGCAGCAAACATGCCGTTGAAAAATATAGGGATATCCTGATAAACCTCTCAAAGGGCGGACCACCCTCCACGAAAGACGAGAAGCGGGTCGCAGCCCTATTCGGACCGGGGGCAAAGAAATCGGAATTTAAAAGGGCCTCGGACAGGGTCAGATGTCAGATGGGTTTAAGGGATCGCTTTCAAAAAAGCATTGTTCGCTCAGGTGCCTATATTGACGAAATCAAAAGAATCTTTCGCTCCCATTCCCTGCCCGAGGATCTCGCCTACCTCCCGCACGTGGAATCGTCTTTCAATCCAAGGGCCTACAGCAAGGCGGGGGCCGCAGGAATCTGGCAATTCACGCTATCCACGGGGAAAAAGTTCATGGAGGTGGGCTATACGGTGGATGAGCGTTGGGATCCCATCCGCTCTTCCCGTGCCGCTGCCCGGTTCCTCAAGGAGAGTTACGAGATCCTGGGACATTGGCCCCTGGCGCTCACAGCCTACAACCACGGCGTTTCCGGAATGATTAGGGCCAAGAAGGCCAAGGGGGGCTATGAGGACATTTTCAGGGAATACAGGAGCCGCTCCTTCAGATTTGCCTCACGGAATTTTTACTCCGAATTCCTTGCGGCATGTGAGGTGGCCAAAAATTATCGGGATTATTTCGGGGAACTTAAGGTCGAAAGGCCCTTTAAGGGCCGGGAGATGGTCCTAGAGGGATTTGTCCCCCTCATGGACCTGGCCGACTACCTGAAAATTGACCCGTCATTGATTCGCTCCCTTAATCCTTCACTCCGCGATCCGGTTTACAGGGGGGAGAAACACATACCCAAAGGATACGCCCTTCGTTTGCCCGTCAAGGTCTGGGAGGAGGCAGGGCTGTCTTCCCACGATCTGCCGAAACGGTTGCACAGGCCGGAACAGAAAAGGACCCGCTTCTACAGGGTCATGCCGGGGGACACGGTGGGAGAGATTGCAAGGACTCACGGGGTCCAGGTAAGAGAACTGATACTGGCCAATAATCTCAATTCCAGGGCCCTTATATATGCGGGACAGAACCTGAGGATCCCGGCAAAGGATGAAACCCTGTTCAGAACGGCCATGACCTCGTCTCCAGGCCCAGGGGCTGTAGAGCCGGACCTGTCAGGACCCAAACCGGAGAAGACAAAACCGCCATTGAAGGAATCTTCAGGCAAGGGGTCATCTGAAATAAAGGCCTTAACCGCAGTCTCCGTGCCGGATATAAAGGGGTCGGCTGTAAACCCCGCCATTGTGACCGGCGACTTTCTTGTTGAGAAGGTCCTGTCACATAATGGGATAAGGGTCGGGATCATAAGGGTGGAGGTGGAAGAGACCCTGGGACACTACGCAGACTGGCTGGGGATCTCCACGGGAGAAATCAGGAGGCTGAACGGTTTCAGTTACCGGAAGATCATACGCGTCAATGACCGGATCAAGATTCCCCTCAAAAAGGTGACAAAAGAGGCCTTTGAAGAAAAACGATTTGAATACCACAAGGAGATCCAGGACGATTTTTTCGCCTCTTACAGGGTAAAGGACATAGAGGTCTATCAGGTAAAAAACGGAGACAACATATGGACCCTGTGCCAGGATGTCTTTGAAGTCCCATTCTGGCTGATTTATAAATACAACTCACAATTAGACTTCAGTCAGTTGAACCCATCGCAGAAATTGGTGGTCCCCCTTATTGAGGAAATCGGGTAGACAAGGAATTATCGCCCTTGGGCCTCAATAATCGATGAAATTAAACCGGTGGATGTCATTCTTATGAAGGTCGCTGACCTCATTTATCCGATAAATTAACGACCAAAATAGACTTTAATGACAGCCTATGCTCTGATTGATTTCAAAATCGGATCATATGAAAAGCAGCCCTGCTTAGGATGCCAATTTTGGCCATACTATGTCTTCCCACCAGGATTTTTTACCTTCATAATACTGTAATGTTTGAATGGCACCATTAATTACGGAGTGGATTGGGTCGGGAGCGATTCTGACATCCAGGTTGTTCCGTAAGGCTAATAACCTGTCTATCCCGTCAATGCAAGCCCCACCGCCTGTTAGGCAGATTCCGGAATCCAGTATTTCGCGAGAGATGTTATCAGGGAGTTTCTGTAAGCTGTTCTCGATCATTCTGAGGATTTTATAAATTACCGGCTCCATGGCGTTGACAATATCCTTGCTTTTCACCTCAATAGTCACTCTACACCGTTTGATAATGTGTATTCCATTAACCGTTATTAATCTGCTGGAAAATGGTTGTTTTTGGGACATTGATGAGATTTCATTAGTCAACCGTTCGATCTCGGAAGGGTACAAATTGACCTTGTGTCGCGCTAAGATTGAATTTCGCACAGCTCTTTGGAGGTCGCTGCAGGCGGTTCGTACGGCTGAGGCATAAATAATACGGCCACCTCGGATGACCGCCATGTCAGTAACTCCCTCACCAATGTCAATAAGCACTTGTGCCAGAGGAGATCCAGTGTCCAGTCCGGCTCCAATTGCAGCTGCCCATACCTCCGGGATAATGGCCACATGCGAGGCGCCTGCATTGAGGACCGCCTCTGTAAGAAGTCCGCGTTCTTTTTCGGAAGTGTCTGTTGGCGCGCAGGCCAGGGAAGTTGGGCGCTTCAATGCCCCGACGGAGCGCTTTATCAAGGGCTTTAAAAGGGTAATAGCGTTTTTTATGTCAACGATTACCCCTCCTCGAAGAGGCATGGATACAAATTTGCTGTTAAGGTATGATATGTATTCGTCTGAAACAGGCGGCTTCTCTTTTTGATTAATAAGCGAAATAAGAGAAGGTTTTTCAGTAATTTTTCCAAACTCAGGAGTAAAAACGCGGGTGTTGGCCGTGCCGAGGTCAACGGCTATATTTGACTGTGTAAATATACTTTTTAATGCTGAAAGCATCTATTTTCAACCTATATCGGTCGGGACAGCCGGGGAAGTAATTTCAGCGACAAACCAGGAAAATTCAACCTGAAAACGATTATTATCCAGTAATGTCCGGTTATAATATTGCATAGTAAAATCTATCGATTGTAAAGGGCCA
>CAZGIZ010000137.1:0-12291 GCA_964526655.1 uncultured Desulfobacteraceae bacterium
AACAGGCACTAATGAAGGGTGGTTAGGCTGTAGGCTGTAGGCTATTAGGCTTTTCGCATTGCTCGTAATAGAGCAGATAAAACCTTTTCAGCTTCGACTATTTTTGATTCACCGGCATCAAAATCATTTTTATCAAGATAGCCCAACTGTTTTGCCAGGCTAAACTGGTAATGCAATTCCCTCAAGGAACCGAAAGCAATCACAAGGAATCGAAAATACTCGGTCTGACTCTCACGAGCGCACCCTTCAACGATGTTTGATGGAACTGAAACCGCGGCCCTTCTCATTTGGGCGGTTAGACCGTATATTTCATCTTTGAGAAATTTCCTGGTTGCCCGATAAATCAAAAGAGCTACATGGTCAGCCAATTTAAACGCTCTGAGTTTTGTATGATCACGAATGGGGCATCCTCCTCGTCTTTTAGCAGGCTGAAGGACCTTAGGTTAAAAGGTCCCACAGCCTAATAGTCTACAGCCTGATAGCCTAATATTAATAACCTTCAGGGTTCAGCCTGTGTTTTGCTATAATTACGTACCTGCTCGTCACTCCCAGTATCCGCTTTTTTTGCATGGCGGCCACCGTGCCGGCTTCAAAACGCTCCGATGACATGGGGGCCTGTATGATGTGGGTTCTCCGCCAGCCGCTTTTTTTCAAAATATTCAGATAATCATCAACCATGATGGAATTTCCCCCCGTCTCCTCACTTGCCGAGGTGCCCTGGAAATCTCTCCAGTCGGCATTTATCAGGGCTAATTTGGTGCTCTTTTTACCATTCTCATGGCAAAGCATGAAAAATTGCTCAAGAAAATCCAGATAGCTCTCCCTTGGGAGACCGGATATGCTCCCTTCATCATAGTCTTCGGCCTTTTTACTGAAATAGGGGGGATCAAAGAGGATAAGGTCCGGTCTGGTCTTGCCTTTAACGGGCCATCTCAAATCAGTGATATCCCAGTACCAGGGCTCAATCTCTGGGCGGGTCTCAATTCTATCCGCCATGTCAAAGCTCCAGCATTTCCTGTTCAATGCCAGGCAGGTATCAGGGACCACCCCGCCGCCGGCCATGGGGTCGAATACGAGATCGCCCTGAGTGGAAAAATAATAGAGGATATGCGCAACCATCTGGGCCGGGATGCGGCCCGGCCAGTCATCCCCGAAGCGCCTGTCGCAATCCGTCCAGTTCCACAGGTCCCACGTCCTTAATCCCCAGTTAAGTGCCTTGAATCTTTCGAGATCGTCCTTTCCTTCCAGGGCCACGGACCAGACAAGGGGCTCGGGCCAGCCGTGCTTTTCAGCTAGCTGAGGAATGGAAAAACCTCGTTTTAAATCGCTATTTAGCCATTTTGGCAGTACTGCCTTTTTGGCTAAATGGTTGCAAACAGTCTTTTGAGGAAGACATAAGCTCGACGAAATTCTTTCCTGTGGGATTCCAAGGTGGTCCATTCGAAATATCTTGAGGTCGAAACCTACCTGAACAGCAGCCCTAAGATCAGAGATATAGGAATCTACTGTTCGTCTCGAACGGCCTATTGCCTTTCCGATCTCGGCGGAGGTCAACCGGGGGTTTTTTTGATATGCCCGTCTGGCCGTGTCTCTGCTTTCTTCTTCCGTTAACTGCCTGGGTCCTATAGCCTTCTGGGCCGCGTAAAGCAATGGGTCACGGCCGTCCAGGTTGATAACTCTTGCTGGAATCTCCTTCGCGCCAATTGCCTTATGGGCCTGCCATCGGTGGACCCCGTCCAGGATGCGGTATTTGCCTTCATCTTCGGGATGGATCTGGACATGGATGGGATCAAAGGAAACCCCGTCACGGAGGTTCTCCGCGAACAGGCTTACACGCTTGTGATCGATTGAGTTTCGCGGATAGATCTCGTTGTCGAGAATAAGATCGGATATCGGGATGGCAGCGGGTGTGTTTTTCATGGATTACGATTCTATCCCTTAATCTTCTAAGATAGACGATAAAGTCCGCAAATCCGGAGAAAGCTCTCTTTGAAAGGACAACTCTCATACAGGCATTTTCCATGCCACAATAGGATATATGAATAATCCCATTATTATTAGGGAGTTTAACCATTCCCGGTTTTTTAATCACCCTCCGAATGCACAAAAAATAATGCGGCTGACCACACGGTTTTGTGCATTCTTGATTTTAATTGGCCTTCTATGAAATACCTATTCCTTGGGAAGGAACTGGGAGGGAAGCCGAAAGGACCAGGATTCTACGATTCTGAAGGGTATGTGTGCTGGTTGATCCAGACAGAACCCACGTGCAATTCATTTACGAACTTGAGTCCCCTGGCATAATCCCTGGTCCAGACCGAGGCGCATAAACCAAAGACGCTGTCATTGGCCGCCCCCAATACCTCTTCATCCGTAAAGAATTTATGAATGCCGACTACTGGACCAAAGACTTCCTCACGTGTGATGGTCATATTCTCCGTGCAATCAATAAAGACTGTCGGCATGACGTAGTATCCCCTGTCAAGAGGGCGCATACGCCGACAGGCTCATGTTACTGAGATATTCCACTCTTCACAAAGCCAACAACATTTTGATAAGATAATGACAGGGAAAAAAGGGAGAAAGGGAATTATATCGGGGACCGAGGACAGCAATTCCATTTACAATTACAGGGACTTGAGATATTAATTTAAAATCGGCAAATCAACCAAATTTAAAATTTGATTAATCCATACCTCCCATGAGCGCATTTACTGTAGAAACATATTTAGGTTTTATTGCCATCGGCCTTGGAGTCGGAACGTATGGTACTCTTATCGGCGCTGGTGGAGGATTTGTGTTGATGCCTTTTTTGCTATTGCTGTATCCCCATGAGTCGCCGGAGAAACTGACGAGCATTTCTCTTGCGATTGTCTTTTTTAACGCCCTGTCAGGATCAGGAGCGTATGCCCGAATGAAGCGTATCGACTATAAGTCGGGATTAATGTTTGCCGGCGCCACCATACCCGGCGCGATTCTCGGGGCCCTCAATACAAGCTTTGTCCCACGGCGTTTGTTCGATATCATATTCGGTGTTTTGCTTGTTGCGGCGGCAATCTTTCTGAGTCTTCGGCCGAATGTGGCCAAAGACGCGAGAAAGGTTTATCATGTTGATCGTCAACAGATGAAGCGCCATTTGGAAGAGGCAAACGGCATTAGTTTCGACTATTCCTTTAACCCAAAGATAGGGGTGTTGCTGAGCCTTTTTGTCGGATATATTTCCAGTTTTTTAGGTATCGGTGGCGGTATAATTCACGTACCGGCACTAATATATTTATTAAATTTTCCAGTTCACGTCGCCACAGCCACATCCCATTTGATTTTAACCGTTATGGCATTTGTCGGGACCCTGGTGCATATACTGAGCGGGACCTTTCCCTATGGCGCACATCACATGATTTCTCTGGCCATCGGTGTGGTTCTCGGCGCTCAGATTGGAGCGCGTTTATCTCAGATGATCAAAGGAAATTGGATTATCAGAAGCCTGGCTATAGCATTGGGATTGGTCGGCATCCGGATTCTAATAAAAGTTTTTTAAACGCATTATCCCTTGCCCAATTCATAAATTATTTTGGAGAATACAGAGGAGGCATGAATGGATACGAGCGATAAGGGCTCTTTAGACCGACTGATTATTGATGAGATTCGGCTTGTACTGGACGAGAAGCGAACCTCTATTTCCGTGCTGAAGACAGGCATATTCATATTGCTGGCCCAGCTTCTTATTTACAGCATTCTGATTGTAACATCGCAATTTTATGAAACCATAAAAGTTCTCCATATAATCATTCCATTTTATATAATAAATATAATCCTTGTGATTTTAGCTGGTTATCTAATCATTCACTCTTTATTTCGCATCCATCATTTTAATCTTCTTATCCATCAGTTAAAAAGGAAGAGGGAAGAAGGGGCCATATGGCCTTAATCATTTCATTTTTATGGCCAACCCAGTTCAGAGGCAGGCAGGTAACGGTAAAGCCTGCTTATTAAGCCACAATCCCACCTTTTCTGAGAGCTGCCACGATGGATGCGCCCACGACATCCACGACCGACGTGCCTGCGTCAACAAGGATGGCGGCCCCTGTCGTGAATGAGGAATCATCGCTCGCAAGGTAAGTGCAGATGCCCGCGATCTCACGGGGCTCCCCGAACCGCTTGAGGGGAAGCTCCGTGGATATCAGTTTAAAGAATTCCTCATCATCCATTCCGAGCATTTTACCGAACTGGCCGAATTCCTTTTGGGCCATAGCCGTTTTAATCCCACCAGGGCACACGGCATTACATCGGATTTTTTGAGGCCCGAAATCCAGGGCCGCCTGCTGGGTAAGCATGATAAGGCCTGCCTTTGAGCTGCAATAGGCGGGCATGCCCGGCAGGCAGCGCATTCCTCCCACTGAGGCTATATTTATAATTGACCCGCCGCCGCCTTCGATCATGTGGGGGATCGCGGCCTTCATGAGCAGAAACGGGCCGGTAAGGTTCACACCTATTATCTTGCTCCAGACTTCGGGGTCAAGATCGGCAACAGTGCCGTTCTGGCTGATTGCCGCATTGTTCACAAGCACATCGATCCTGCCTCCGAATGCGATGGTGGCCTCGACCATTCGCGTGGCATCCTCCTTCTTTGACGTATCTCCTGCGCAAACTTCTATTGCACCGGAAGGAAGTGATTCGGCAACCTTTTCAAGCAATTCCCGACGACGGCCCGAGATACAGACTTTGGCCCCCTCTTTAACAAACCGTTCCGTGATAGCGGTCCCGATGCCTGTCCCTCCACCTGTTACGAGCGCAATTTTTCCTTCCAGTTTCATTTCCATCCTCCTTCTTTATGATTCAAATTTCATTAACGGCGATTAGGATCACATTTATTGTGACACTACAGTATTGATGTTACTTTGCATGGATGCCGCCGTCCGTCACTATCATCTGGCCGCACATATAGTCCGACGCCTCTGAAGCCAGGTAAATGGCCGTTCCCTTCAGGTCCTCAGGTTCCGCCATCTTCCCCATGGGTACGTACCCTTCGACAGATTTGACAAATTCCGGATCATCACTGCCCCCACCAAGGTCCGTCCGGTAAAAACCCGGGCAGATCGCGTTCACGTTAATGCCCATTGCCGCGTACTCGAGGCCGAGTTCACGCGTCAGATTGACGACGGCTCCCTTGGCCGCGTTGTAGGCTGGTACGGAAAACAACCCTGATGATCCCACAAGTCCCCAGACCGAGGCGATATTGATGATCTTACCGGATTTCTGCCGGACCATGATTTTAAGTGCTTCCCTTGCGCAGTAAAAAACGCCTTGCAGATCAACGGCCAATATGCGGTTCCATTCCTCCGTGGTATACTCATGAAGGGGCTTTGGATCATCTTCTTCCGCGATGCCGGCGTTATTGAAGAGGATGTCCAAACGGCCGAAGGCCTCTTCCGTCTTCTTCATCATATTTTTAACATCCTCTTCCTTTGTGACGTCACAGATAACGGCCATGGCCTTTCGACCGATCTTTTCGATTCTTTTTACTGTTTCATCAAGGCCTTCGCCGTAGATGTCCCCGCAAACTACATCTGCGCCGGCTTCGGCCATAGCCTCGGCAAAGGCGCGTCCTAAGCCCTTTGCAGCC
This sequence comes from uncultured Desulfobacteraceae bacterium, assembly GCA_964526655.1. Taxonomy (GTDB): domain Bacteria; phylum Desulfobacterota; class DSM-4660; order Desulfatiglandales; family HGW-15; genus CAZGIZ01. The sequence continues at coordinate 5,624 of CAZGIZ010000137.1, forward strand.
CCCGTGATCAGCGCGATTTTTCCCTCAAGGTTGAAGGGTTTGGGAAATGTCATTGTATGCCTCCTTTGATGGATGATTTAATAAATTAGCCGGGCTCAGCCCTTTACAGATAATTTTAATAGTGATTGGTAGATCCTTGTCTTACGCGCGAAACCCATAATCCCCTCCGGTGCCAGTAACATGATAATGATCAATATGATACCCTGTATGATCAGGCTGATTTCAGCATATCTGGCCAGGAGAAAATACATGAAGACAACGATAGCCGTCCCAACAATCGGTCCCTCCTCCGTACCTTCCCCTCCTATGACGGTGGCGAGTATTGTCGTAATCAGCCATTGCATGCCAAAGGCGCTGACCGGCTCTATAAACCCCTGATAAACATAGAAGATCGCTCCGGCTATACCGATCACAAAGGCGGCAATGACAAAGGAAAATAGCTTCAGGTTGAAGACATTTATCCCGGAACTCGCGGCAGTAAGGTCATTATCCCGAATCGCAGCCAACCCTCGCCCCAGTTTTGAACGCAGGATATATCGCATGAGGAAAACGGATACAATTGCCACAGCCAGACCGGACCAATAGTTCTGCCACTGGGATACCTCGGCCGCGCCGAATATGGTATAGCCTCTGCCCCCGCCATCCATTAGCCCCCCAACAGGTCTCCAGAGTAAAAATACGACTCTCAATATCTCGGGCACAACCAGAGTCCCTATGGCGAAATATATGCCTTTCATCCGGAAGACGGGGACAGATATGAGTACGGCGAACAGTGCAGCTACGATGCCCCCTGGTATTATTCCCACATAAAAGGGCAATCCCAGCCACGTTATAATGGTCATGGTATAAGCCGAAAGCCCGACAAAAGCCGCCGGGCACAGGCATATCAGACCGCTATAACCGGCCAGCAAATTCCACATATTTGCCATGGCCAGGTACATATAAAAAAGGAAAAGATAAAGGAGCCAAACCCGGGGTACACCTATGACCGGAAACAACGCCAGCACCACGATGACGGCTAATATCGGTATGAATCCACTTTGCAGTTTGGGAATAGCGAGTTTCATGCTCCCTCTAACGGTTAAACAGGCCTTGCGGTATCACGGCCAAAACGACCAGCACCATCGTATAGGCGACAAGCATCTGGGCGGCGACCCCAAAGAAATGCCCGCCAAGGGTCTGGGCCAAACCAAAGGTTATCCCTCCTATGAATGTTCCCGCAATGCTGCCCAGTCCTCCCAATACCACGACCCCCAGGGCAATGATCAGGAAGGATATACCGGACACCGGCGTAAAGGGAAAAGTCAACCCAAGAAACACACCGGATACGGCAGCCAGGGCAGTGGCAATGCCGAAGGTGAAGGCAAATACACGGCCCGTATTTATCCCCTTCAGATGTGCCGCCCTCCAGTCCTGTGCCGCGGCCCTTATGGCTATCCCTAAATATGTTCTCCTTAAAAACTCACGAAGCAGGAGCATTACAACGATGGCGACGATAAAATCAAGGAGATAGACTATCGGGAAACTGACACACCCAGCCGTGAAGCTATTGAGCGAGTAGGACGTTGTCAAACCCCTGGACATGGGACTCCAGATCAACTGGTAAAGGTTTTGTAAAATAATGGAAAGCCCGAAGGCGATGATCAGCGTCGCGTCCATTGAGATTTTAAAGGCCCGGTTCAGCAGGAGCTTTTGAATTGCGAAACCGATCATGAATAGGAAGGGGACGCCGACGATCAGGCTCAGGATAGGATCAATCCCAAAAACGGTCAAGGCAACATAACCAATGTAGGCACCCAGTATGACCAGGTCACCATGGGCGATGTTCATCTCCTTTACGACCCCGAATATGAGCGATAGACCCAGTGCAATGACGGCGTATAATCCGCCCAGCAGGATGCCCATTACGGCAGGCGTCGCTAAATCAGTAAACACAGTCATCTTTAATCCGTCCTTATGATAATCAGGCGCCGAAGTAGGCCTTCTTGACTTTCTCCTCTTCCCTGAGGTCCTCCACCTTTCCGCTCAGCACTATGCGGCCCGTTTCCAGTATATACGCCCTTTCAGCTTCCGTGAGGGTCCGCCTCACATTCTGCTCGACAAATACAATTGTAATTCCTCTGGATCTGATTTCCTTGAGGACCTTATAGAGCTCATTTACCACCAGCGGCGCAAGGCCGAGAGACATTTCATCCAAAAGGATGAGTTTTGGGTCCGACATTAATGCAGATCCTATGGCGAGCATCTGCTGTTCACCACCGCTGAGCGTCTTGGCAAGCTGATTCTTTCTCCCTGCCAATATGGGAAAATATCCGTGAACAGCTTCCAGGTTCCGGTCCATTAGGGAACGGGCACGACGGTTGTATGATCCGATTTTAAGATTCTCATACACGCTCAGGTCGGGAAAGATCCCTCTCCCTTCCGGGACCTGGGAGATGCCCAGGTCGACTATTCGAAAGGGGTCCCAGGCCGTGATCTCCCTGTCCCCAAACACAATGCTTCCCCTGGCGGGATGGATCATTCCTGTTATTGTATTGAGCAGGGAAGACTTGCCCGATCCGTTGGCACCAATAATTGCAACTATCTCCCCGGCCTCGACCTCTATGGATATATCCCACAGGACCTGCAGACTGCCGTAGAAGGTGTCGATATTCCTGACTTTCAGCAATGCTTCACCGGGCATCTCCGGACCCTTTCCCTCCCTTTGTTAGCGTCGCTCAATCCCCTTAACCGAAGTAGGCAGCGATGACCTTTTTGTTCTCCATGACCTCGGCGGGCGTGCCTTCAGCGATTTTCGCCCCGTAATCGATGACAATAATCCTGTCTACAGCCTCAATCATCACCTTAAGGACATGTTCAATGAGTATGTAGCTTATCCCCATTGAACGGACCTTTTTCAGGATGTCCAGCAGGCTCGGGATTTCTTCTTCCGTCAAGCCGGCGCCCACCTCGTCGATAAGAAGTACCCGGGGACCTGTTGCCAGGGCCCTGGCCAGTTCAAGCCTTTTCAGGGTTATGGCCGCCAGATCCTTTGCAGGGACGTCTTTTTTATCTGAGAGATCTACAAGCTCGATTATCCTGTGAGCCTCGGCCCTCGCAGCGGCCTTTCCCAGGCCCTTCCCATACATTGCCGCAATTTCAGTATTCTCAAGCGCCGTCAAAGTGGAAAAAGGCTGGGGTATTTGATAAGTTCTCGCAATTCCGAGATGGCATATACGGTGCGGAGAGAGACCCGAGATCTCATTTCCCTTAAAGGTTATCATTCCCCGGTCCGGTTTATATTGACCGGAGATGATATTTATGATGGTCGTCTTGCCGGCCCCGTTCGGGCCCATTATACCAACGGCTTCACCCTCTTGAACATCTATGCTCAAGTCGTTCACGGCAACCAGACCGCCGAAGGTTTTGCTCAAGCTGACGATTGAGAGAATCGGGGTTTCCATGTCACAATTGTTTATCTTTCTCCACCCGTAAGATGTAAAGATCCTGGCCCATAGGACCAGGCTTTGGAGCCACAGCAAAGGTCGGGTTCTTCTTTTCAAGCCCTATCTCAAAAAGAGTTCCCCCAGACTTTGCCGTTCCCGCAGATGGGAGGGTTTACACCACAAGACCCCTGGCAGAATGTCCCTTTCCGTTGAAATGACCTTTCCTCTTGAACCCTTCCATCTGAGGGAACCATCACCTTGGCCCATAGATAGGGCTTGAAAAGAAGAATGCGGCCGGAGCAATGACTCCTATGGCATAACCTCTGTTTTTTACTCGCGTGTTGCGGGATCTTCGATACGGCCCGGGAAGGGACGGAGATTCTGCCCTTTCCATCAAACAGGGCTCAGGCCACGGGGTGGCCAAAGCCCTGTCTCATGTGTATGATTTCGGCTTATTAATAAGGCATTGGGAATATATAATTTGCTGTGGGTACCAGGAAATCGTTATAGGAGAAGACTGTCGGTGCTTCCCACACCCATGGCTTGTCCGTCTTCTGCCACTGGCCCCATCCCACGGGCCATCGCCAGAACTGTGTCCCTTTTTCAAAGGTGGCGCGGCCGTCCATGGTCATGACATCGAGTTCTTTTAAGGCCTTGAGAATTGCTTCCCCGTCAAGCGTTCCCGCCTTCTCGATGGCGGCAAAAAGGGCTTGGGACATGGCATATTCATAGCCGATACCCTGGGCCAATGGCTGTCCCGTCTCTTTATGGAATCTTTCAAATAACATTTCCGGGGTCGTATCGCCGATTCCTACACCCTTGACCTGGGGGGTCCAGAAAATCTCCATACCGACCGCGTTAGGCAGGTCGCCGCCCCAGGATGCAACGTCATTATAATAACCTCCCGCCCTGGTGGCGCAAACCATCTTGGGATGAAAACCCAGAACGTGACACTGCTTCCATAATATTCCATAGTGAGGCCCCGGACAATTTCCCCACATGATTTCGCAACCGGCCTTTTTCCACTCCCTGATGAGCGGCGAGTAGTCGGTCGTATCCCCGGGAAAGATGCCAAATTGCTTATCAACACTGTAGCATTCATAGCCCGCCTTTCCGGCAGCCCCTGCAAATGCCATGTACCAGGCCCTGCCGTCCGCGTCATCAAGGGCAAAAATGGCCACTTTTTTGTTCGTCTGTGCAGCGAACTTATCCAGCACACCCATCATTGTAGGCCACATCAGGTATCCGTTATTGCCCTCACGCCAATCCCCGGGCGTCGTCGGTGTGGCTATGGCAAAACCACCGCCAAATGTGTATCTCCATTCTGCCCTTGCGGACTTCTTCATTTCCATCCAGGATTCAAAAGGACCGATTCCGACAACGGCCGGTACCTTATACTTCTCTGCCATCACGGCCGTTCCCTGGCGCATGGTCGGCACCTCCAGATGTGGGCCAAGGATGTGCACCTTCTGGCTGAGGATCAGGTCTTCCGTGAGGGGCGCGACCTTCAGCGGATCGCTCGCGACATCACGGGTTATCCATTTGACAGGCAATTTTTTTCCGTACTCTTTGACGTATACCCCGCCCTGCTTGTTCATGTCCTCAAATGCAGCCTTCACCCCGTATGAATTAATCCCGAAAGTGGCATAGGGACCCGTATAGGAGACAATATCACCTACCCGAATTTCATCGGGAGCCTTTTCCGCCGCCCCGGATAGCCCGGAAAATGATCCCGTACTAAAAACAAAGGCAAACATCAGTAGGATTAAAAATGTGCTTAAAATAGATCTCCTTTTTGTTTTCGCCTCTCCTTTTTTCATAATCCCTCCCTCCTTTTGATTGGTTTTAAGCCATATTAATTGTTTTTTATACTACCTCCTTAGGCAGTGTCAATTCAATTGTGTGAGAGTCATTCCACCATTTTCTTAAAATACCAATAATTTTTCTCGATACTGCTTCGGCTTTTCCGCGCCCTTGTCACCCTCAACAAATGTTGGAGTAGGACACGGTCCAGTCCGGGACCTATTTCCTTAATATCATAGTATAGGGATTAAGACCCCTGATTCATCTTCCTCGGTATTTTTTTATGCCTTTACCGACAGGGTGGGACATCATGAAGAACATCTGTTTGGTGATATTGCGGATTATCAAGGGACCCTGCTCCAGGTCGGGTGGGATGTAGGCGCCAAAGCTTTTATTTATAATGTGCTTCTCTTTGCCGATCCAGAGCTCCACTTCCGCGGCGAGGTCCGTGATATCGTCGAAGTTCATGGCCGTGAGGGTGATGGAGGTGCCGTGGGGCAGGGTATGGCCGTCCATTATCAGCATGTCTGATTTTTGGCCGGGCATGAGCCACATTGTGTCGCAGCCAAATTCGCAGCCGGGGATGACCTCCTCGTCAATGTAGGCAATGTGCCTGGCATATTCGGGATCCAGTTCCCTCATGTAATCCGGCTTCTTTATGTCCTTCTGGTCTCCCCCGAAGACGAAGTACTTGAGGTTTTCATGGGTTTTCTTTTTTGGCGCGCCCGGTACCGGTACATCGATTTTATGGTCTTCTTCCCCGCCGTGGCCCTCTTTTTCCCTGGTGTAGAAGCCGGGTCCGGAAGTCCAGTGACAGACAGGCCTGTCCGTGACCCTTCCGCCCGCAGGCCTTGTCGGCATATGCATCATGCCTGCAGGGATATAAGCGACCCAGCTCCTGTCCAGGGGAATCTCTTCGTCCCCCATTATCATGCCCATGGTGCTGGTATCCTCCGGGTGGTCCGGATCCGTACCCCACCATGAGAGGAGTTCGGGGAATTCGTGGGCGTGGGGGAACATCGGCATATCGTCTGAGCTCCTCTTCATCACCTCATCCCAGGTTATGACGTTCGGGTAGGAGGAAGGCCAGATCCATGTGGATTCACCATAGTAGGCGCCCGGGATGACCTCGTCGTCGATCCAGAGGACGTGCTCCATGGCTATGCGCACGCCTTCGGCCGCGAATTTATCCCTTTCCTCAGGGTTTGGGCCTGGCAGCATGTGCCTTTTCTTCAGTGTCGTGCAGATGTATTTGTCGTATTTTCCCATTTTCCCCCCTCCTTTGCTGTTAATCCAACGGCTTCATTCATTGAGTATCATTTTCGATTCAGGGGGTCAAGTCCGCGATCATCTTGACATTGGCGACTTACTTCACATATGTTTTAGGTTCTTCCGGTTAATGAGTACTTTTCAGGCATAAAAACTCTGGCTTTTATGATA
>CAZGIZ010000138.1:0-4963 GCA_964526655.1 uncultured Desulfobacteraceae bacterium
TTGGTTGGATGAAGTTCTTGATTATCAAGGTTAGTTTTTAGGAGTGTGAAACCAAATATATTTGGCAGGAGGAAATGATATGAGTCTAAATAACGAAATCTTAAATTGCATCCATGAACGGAGGAGTACGCGCCGATTTACTGACAAACAAATATCATCTGAACAACTGGATGCTCTGCTTGATGCCGCAATATGGGCGCCTAGCGGCGGCAACAACCAAAGCTGGCTGTTTACGGCGATTCAGAAAAAAGATGTGCTTCTCCATTTAAACGAGCTTGTTCGTGAAGGATTTCAACATTGGATTCCTGATGACGATTACCCCGGAAAGCTAGGTATAAAGAAGCGTTCACAAAAGGAAGGCTATAACTTCTATCACAAAGCACCAACGCTCATTATTGCCTCCAATCTACCGAATTACGAAAATGCAATGGCAGATTGTGCACTGGCGCTCCAGAATATTTTCCTTGCGGCTCAGTCTCTGGGGTTGGGAAGTTGTTATATCAACCAACTTCATTGGCTTCGGGATGATCCGAGTGTCCGCGCGTATCTGCTTGAATTGGGCATCCCAAAGGAGCATACGATCTGCTCTTCCGCGGCTATCGGTTTTATAGGTGCAGAATCGACCGCGCCTATTCGTAAAGAAGGCACGATACACATTATTCGATAAAGTAAAGTCGTATCGGAATGGTGAGAAAAAAACAAAGGGTCGCGTCTTCATTCTTGACAGATTTACGGAACCATTAAAATGCCCAACAAGGGCAATTAACTCAGACGCCTAATATCGTGCGGCTTTCGTTGGCGGTGCAGTTAGAAAGCACGGGATTTATCGAAATATCAGTTTCTTAACCGGCGCTGGTTATCGGCGCGTTCAACAATAATTACCCTATTCTTGAATCCCGGTTACCAAATATCTATCAATAATACCATATGTAATCTCTACTCTAATGAAATATCATATTTGTAACTAAAGTCCTGTTAATATGTCCCCGGAGTTAATATTTTTTGCATAAATAGGCATGGAAATAGGCAAGAAAGAATTTCTTCACATCCAGAATTTCAAAACCTGCCTCTCTGATTCCAGCCTCAAACTCTTTCCAGGTGAATCTTGTGAATGATGGTTCATCGACCAGAAAGATGCCGTCGCCCTTAAGAACCCTCGACACTTCACCAAGGGCCGTTCTCCACTTGGGAATATGGTGCAGTACACCGAATATGAATAAAGCATCAAAAACAGTATCCCCCGATTTAATGTTAGTCAGATCACCGATCGAAAAATCCACACTCAATTTGCGTTTTTTAGCCAGGTTGATCTGCTCAGGCATATAGTCAAAGGCCATGACGTGCACGGGATGAAATTCCTTGATGATCAATTCCGTGCTGTACCCCGAGCCGCACCCCGCGTCCATGATTGCCTTACCCCTAAGATCAAGACCGTGTCTTGTAAGTTGGTTTCTAAAGATTTTAAGCTCGATGTTTTTCTGGACCCATCTTCGCAAAGGATTGTTCATGGCCACGAATTCTGGAATGCCCAATCTCATTTCATCGGCTTTTATTTGACTCTCATTCTGGTTCTCCATAATAGCTCCCCTTTCTTATCTTTGAATCTAAAAATGTGAAAAATATCTCGATTTATAAAATATGAGATATATCTCATGTTGTCAACAGAAATGTGAGGTTAATCTCATATTTTTCTTGACACCTGAAGAATTAACGTCTTTTATGTTTCAAGGCAGGAATAAATCCAGATCGAAAAACCTCTTTAAAGACACGTAAAACATGATCAAAGGGAAAATACATTCGCGGAAAACCGGGGAAAGACAACCAATACAATCTCGTGGTATTAGAACCAGGGAAAAAATTATCCACAGTGGCGAGAAATTATTCTCACGACAAGGATTTCATGCAGTATTAGCTGATAATATAGCCAAAGAAGCCGGTGTGTCCGTAGGTAGCTTCTATGCCTACTTTAAGGATAAATATGATCTTTTTTTAACGATCCTTGATCGTCATTTAGATAGAATAACAGCCGTGGTATTCGAGTGGTCACAGAATGTGGCCTGGCAGGAAAATATTGACACGGAGGCTTTTATCAGGGACGCTGTTCAGATGTCAATCAGGGCCCACAGGGATGCCGCCCCGTTTCTAAAACAAGCCACGCAAATGGCAATTTCCAATGAGGTGGTCAGATCCCGGTTAACTGAGAAGACCGATGAGGCTGTCATGAAAGTTTTTGAAAAAATGCTGCTTCGCCTGGACAATCATCCGAATCAAGACAGAATTCGGGTAATGTCCTATGTTCTCTATCATGCTTCAGAAGGCGTTATTCACGATATTATATTTAATGAAGGCAATGTCAGTGAAAAAGAAGTGATTGATGAACTCTCAAAGTTATTAACCGCCTACATAAATGGGATTATGCATAATTCTTGAATTTCGGTTACCAGATATCTATCCGGCATGATTTTTTTAGGAAAATGAAAGGGGGGAGAAAGGGAACACGACGCATAAATTTATGCGTCGTGGTGATAAGATCTTGAAAAAACTCGATAAGTGGTTGGAATGGCTGTTTTTTTACTCAAAAGCCCCTATTTTGGCAACGGACTTTTGTGCAGGCATACGTGAACCACTGGTTCGATTCAGGCAATAATATATTCGGGTCTTCAAGCAGGCGCTTCCCCGGTAATACCCGGGCTGGAAGTGATAGATCATTATCCCGGCATCATTTCTTTTTATCGGGAAAGAGATCGAAAACCGTTGAGGGGGACTCCACTATCTTCTGGATCTTTTCCTCCATGTTCTTCTTCTCGGCCCCGTCCTTTCTCTCCCAGGCGCCCTCTATCTTGGTCACCAGCTCCTCGATCTCACAGGGCTTGGTGAGATAGTCGTAGGCCCCCAACTTGATGGCCTCCATGGCCGAGTCGATGGATCCGTGACCCGTGAGTATCAGGGTTTCCGTAAAAAGGCCCAGCTTTTTTACCTCCTTCAGGGTGGTGATCCCGTCCATTCCCGGCATCTTGAGGTCCAGGACCAACACATCAAATTGCTCGTTCTGGAGGCTCTCAATCGCCTCCCCGCCGCTGTTGACTCCGGTCACCCGGTATCCCCTGTTATTCAGTAGCCTGGTCATATTATCGACAAAGACCTTTTCATCATCCACAAGCAATATCTTGCTTTCTAACACTCTACTTCCTCCTTCCAATATATCAAAAAGGCGTTATGCCAGATCCTCTTTTTCCTCCGCAGCCTCCAGGACATGGGGCGGCGGTCTGTAGGGCAGGAATATCCGGAATTCGGCACCCTTACCCAACTCGCTCTTTACCTCAATCTCCCCCCCCAGGTTCTTAATAATGCTGTAGCAGATGGATAGTCCCAGGCCCGAACCCTTCCCCACGGGTTTTGTAGTGAAAAAGGGATCAAATATCCTTCCGAGGTTTTCAGGCGCTATGCCCGTACCCGTATCCGAAAACAGGACCTCGAACCCTTCCTCCTGATCATCAGACCTGGTCCTGATGCGAATGGTCCCGTAGGGCCTTCCGTCATGGGCGTCTATCGCGTTTGAGATCAGGTTCAAAAAGACCTGTTGAAGCTGCGAGGGATCGGAGAGCACTGCAGGCATATTCTCATCCGGTTCGACAATTATCTGTATACCGCTCGACTTGGCCTCCCTTTCCATGAGTTCCGCCACTTCTTTTAAAAATGAATTTATGTCAACGGTCTCGATCATTGACCTGGTGCGTCGCGAAAACCTCAGAAGGTTCTGGGTGATCCTTTTACAGCGATGCACCTGGGAATCTATCTGAGACAGGGAGCTCTTCAATTGACTCTTGAAATCTTCATCCAGGCCCGCCGCCTGATCAGCGGCGTCCAGGAGGATCTGTCTCTCGGTCAGGACAATGGCAAGGGGGTTGTTGATCTCATGGGCCACGCCGGCGGAGAGCTCGCCGATAGAGGCCATCTTGCCCGCCTGCATGAGCTGTTTTGTCAACTGATCCGCCTCCTGATCCCTCTTTCTGATGACCTTTATCATGTATTTTGTGATAAACACCGAGACGATCAGGATGGTCAAGGCGCTCAGGTGCAGAAAAATCAGGGTCGCGTAATTGGCGTGATTCACCTCATCAAAGGCCTCGGAGTAATCCTGCCTCACCACCAGCATCCAGCGGAGCTCCTTGAGCCATGTCCTTGCCACGACCTGACGGTGGGAGCCAGATCCTGAATCCCCCCTTTTGGGATCTATGAAATCAATGCTTATATCATTGTCCTGGACGTTCTTTAGGGGCAGGGAGGACTTTTCCATGATCCTTCCGCTGAACCTGGGACTGGTCTGAAAGATCCCCTCCTCGTTTAAAAGAAAGACCTCACCGGTCTCTCCGATCCTGACGTTCTCCACCAGGGACCGGAAAAATTCGGTATCAATGGTCGCCCTCAGGATCCAATTTTTCCTCCTTTCCTGCCGTGCGACGGCTATGACGAAATGGGGCACCTTGCGAAAACCTGTGAACATATAGCTTATATAGACTCCCTGCTCCATGACCTGGCCAAACCAGGGCTCCTGGCTGTAATTCTTGTCCATCAGGTTATAGGGGCCGATATATGCCAGGTGCCTTCCCTTATCGTCGATTACCCCGAGGTCCGTAATTGACCCGTATTCCTGATTCATGATTTGAAACATATCGAAAAGACGTGGCATCTTGCTGAGATCATCCACTGAATTGGTCTCGGCGATGAGCTGGAGTTTCGACCTCCGCTCCCTTAAAAACAGGTCAATGATTTTGCTGTGATACTCCACCTGGGTGCGTAACTGGCTGATCATCCTGGACTTTGCAAGACCCGTATAATGAACGTTTATGAGCCAGCCCACGATGAGGAGGGGGACAAGAGAGCATATCAGGGTCAGGAAGATGAATTTGCGGAAAAGTCTGGAATAGTAGCCCTGGTTGTCCGCCCCGTTGATTAACTTGAT
>CAZGIZ010000138.1:5063-12170 GCA_964526655.1 uncultured Desulfobacteraceae bacterium
GTCTGTCGCAAGATATATGCCAAAGGGTCGGGGAAAGGCCTGTTACCTGCCGGTCATTTTAAGTAATTAATATCATTTAATATTATCCCCAAGTCTCCCCAGGCTCACGGATTTTGATCCCCCTAATATGGAGATTATCTCCTTCTTGTGTAAACTTGAAGGTTACATTTGGCATCCAGGTGAAATTCCCTGTTTACATTTTCAGGCATATGGCGGTTCCTTTTTATGATATAATAACGGCAATGCGGACAGGTCCGGAGAAAATCAAGCTGTAAAATAGGGTTTCAGGGAAAAAGGTTAATGGTTTTTAATCATAAGGATATTAATAAATTACACAGAATAGGAGTGAAACATGGGATGACCCTGTTTGATTAACATGGACGTCTTTTCTGAAAAACCCGTCCAGAAGACGCCTTGAATATCATTATGAATTCAATGGCATATAAATTGCTTGTCTTCCTGAGGCAAATGCAAGGCCGGGTCCTTTTCAGGGTGGCCGGCCCTCTTAAAAAAGAAAACATCAAACTCGTCATAAGATAATGGAGACAAAAAGGATTCGTGAAATAATCCGCCCCTACAGGGGAAATGTCCCGGTCAGGCCCTCATTAACTATTGACGATAAGATCGTTCATGCTGTAGAGCTGATGCTGAATAATAACATTAAGGATATCGCCGTCTTGCGAAAGGGACTGCCCATAGGAATGGTGCGGCTTGAGGATGCCTTACTGAAATTGGGTATTCAGGTCCCTGACTCAAAATGAACTATTCCCCTTAACCTTTAACCAACGTTTATTGTTGTGACAGGAATATTCAACAGTTGAAAGGAGCTATGAAATGGCTAAAGAAAAACAGGTTGAGTCGGTTTATATGGAAAAGAGGGTCTTCAACCCCCCCGAGGAATTTGTGAAAGATGCCTATATCAAAAGCATGGAGGAATATGAAAAGCTCTGGGAAAGATCCATTAACGACCCTCAGGCCTTCTGGGGCGAGATGGCCGAAAAACACATCGATTGGTTCAAAAAATGGGACGGCCCGGTCGAAGAGTACAGTTTCAAGGATGATATTTATGTTAGGTATTTTGCCGGCGGGAAACTGAACATCACATACAATTGTCTGGACCGCCATCTAAAGACATGGAGGAAGAACAAGGCGGCCCTTATTTTTCAGGGGGAACCCCTTGACGAATCCATAACCTACACCTACCAGGAGCTTTATAGGGAGGTGTGCAAGTTTGCAAATGTCCTGAAGAAACTGGGAGTGAAAAAGGGGGACAGGGTCGCCATCTATCTCCCGATGATCATCGAGCTCCCAGTGGCTATGCTGGCCTGCGCCAGGATCGGCGCGATCCACAGCATCGTCTTCGGCGGATTCAGCGCCGACGCCCTTAAAGACAGGATACAGGACTGCGAGGCCGGGACCCTTGTCACATGCAACTGGGGATACCGGTCGGGCAGGATCCTGTCGAGCAAATCGAATGCCGATGCCGCGCTAAATGTGTGTCCCAGCGTAAAGAAGTGTATTGTCGTCAACAGGATCGATAAAGAGACCGAGATGAAGGAAGGACGTGATTACTGGTGGCATGAGCTAATGGCGGAGGCGTCTCCCTTCTGCGAGCCCGAAGAGATGGACGCGGAAGATCCCCTGTTTATCCTTTACACCAGCGGCAGCACGGGCAAGCCCAAGGGCGTCCTTCACACAATAGCCGGGTATCTGCTCTATACCCAGCTCACCCTGAAATACTGCTTTGACATCAAGGACGAAGACATATGGTGGTGCACCGCGGACATCGGCTGGGTTACGGGCCATAGCTATATCGTCTACGGTCCCCTTGCCCTGGGCGCCACCTCCCTCATGTTCGAGGGAGTTCCCAATTATCCTGAACCCGACCGCTTCTGGGAGATAGTGGAGAAATACAGGGTCAACGTATTCTATACGGCGCCGACCGCCATACGGGCGATCATGAAGAACGGGGACGACTGGCCCAACAAGAGGGACCTGAGCAGCCTGAGACTCTTAGGGAGCGTCGGTGAACCCATAAACCCCGAGGCCTGGATGTGGTATTACACCGTGATCGGAAAGGAGCGCTGTCCCATTGTGGATACATGGTGGCAGACCGAGACAGGAGGTTTCATGATCACCCCGATTCCCGGCGCCATGCCCATGAAACCGGGCTCGGCAGCTCGACCCTTCTTTGGAGTGGATCCTGTCATCCTTCGTGCCGACGGGTCGGAAGCGGACCCCAACGAAGGTGGACATCTCTATATAAGGAAGTCCTGGCCCGGCTTCATGAGAACGGTATATGGCGACCCTGCCAGGTTTAAGGAACAGTATTTTGTCCAGACACCCGGCTTCTATTTCACGGGCGACGGGGCGAGAAAGGATGAGGACAACTATTTTTTCCTGATGGGACGCGTGGATGATGTGATAAACGTCTCGGGCCACCGGATGGGGACCGCAGAGATAGAAAGCGCACTTGTGTCCCATGAAGCGGTCGCGGAATCTGCTGTGGTCGGATTTCCCCATGACATCAAGGGACAGGGCATATACGCCTTTGTCACCCTCAAGGGGGGATTTAAGGCCTCCGACGACCTCAAGAAGGCCCTTGTCCAGCACATAAGAAAGGAGATCGGGCCCATAGCCTCGCCGGACAAGCTCCACTTTACCGACTCCCTCCCTAAGACCCGGAGCGGGAAGATCATGCGCAGGATCCTGAGAAAAATCGCGGAAGGCGCGATCGATCAGTTGGGGGACACCTCGACGCTTGCCGAGCCTGATGTTGTTGACAAACTGGTGGCGGGAAGACAATAGCCTCTCGTGCCTACCTTCCCCCACTCAAACGGGGCATTCACTGGGGCCTTCGGCTCTCGGCCTGGGGAATGCCCCGTTTTTCTTGGAAGGGCCTTGATGATCTTTAAGGATCAAGGGAACTTGAAAGGAGAATATCATGACTGAAAAATCAAAAAACAGGGGCTGGATTGTCACCTTCAGCGGAACGGGCATCAATCTGGCCCTGGGTATCCTATATACGTGGAGCATCTTTAAAGGGGCCATTGCAAAATCGATAGAGACGGGCGGGGAAGGCTCTTTTAACTGGAGCCTTGCCTCCCTGAACGATCCCTATGCCGTCTGCTGCTTGGTATTCGCCTTTGCCATGATACTGGCAGGGAAATGTCAGGATAAATACGGGCCCAGGATAACCGCCTTTATCGGCGGTCTCCTTGTAGGGATCGGTTTTATATTGATTTCAACGACCACTAATTATCTCATATGGATACTCGGATTCGGCCTCCTGGCCGGGACAGGTATAGGGTTCGGATATTCCGCGGCCACGCCCCCCGCTCTGAAGTGGTTTCCTCCGGCCAGGACAGGTCTGATCGCCGGGCTGGTGGTAGCCGGATTCGGGCTGGCGTCGGTCTATATCGCTCCCCTGTCCCAGTATCTCCTGGCTGTCTGGGGCATACAGAAGGCCATGCTCTTTTTCGGGATTGCCTTTCTGATTGTCGTGTGCGTCCTCTCCATGATGCTGGTCAATCCTCCGGCGGATTACCAGCCCGGGCCCGTAGACCCCGGGAAACCCAAAGAGATGAGTGCCCTCCAAAAGGAGGCAGGGCCCGCTGAGATGATGAAAACCCGTTCCTTTTATATAATATGGTTTATCTATTTTATAGGCGCTGGAGCGGGGCTTATGGTGATCGGAAGCGTCGCCGGGATGGCGAAGCACAGCATGGGAGAACTGGCCTTTCTGGCCGTGGCCATCATGGCAATCGGTAACGCGGGAGGCCGTGTTACGGCGGGTGTCCTTTCCGACAAGATAGGCAGGAGGGCCACGCTGTTCTCCATGTTGCTGTTTCAGGCCCTGCTTATGCTGGCGGCCATACCCATTGTCGGGTCCGATCATACTAACGCCGTCATACTGGTGATACTGGCTACCCTAATCGGCTTCAATTACGGGACAAACCTTTCCCTTTTTCCGTCCCTGACAAAGGACCACTGGGGTTTGAAAAATTTCGGGACCAATTACGGCATTGTTTTCACGGCCTGGGGAGTGGGTGGTTTTGTTATGGGCCGGCTGTCCCAGATGCTTCAGACAGGCACGGGCAGCTACACATCCTCCTTTTTGACTGCGGCTGTTCTTCTCATTATCGGGGCCTCACTTACCTTTACCCTGAAGGGCAGGAAAGATATGGCCGTGCCGAGCCAAAAGGGGGACAAATTGTCTCTCGCGGAATCTCATTGAACTCCCTGTGAAATGGAACAGGGATATTAATCAGAAATGGTGATAAGGGCGTTCAGGAACGGCGAATAAGAATGTTTGAACCTGGTTCTTGCATGCCTGTGGCTAAGTTGTAATGTCAATCCTTTTACAGTCTCTTGGCGGCCTGGGTCTTTTCCTTTTCGGCATGAAGATCATGTCGGAAGGACTCCAGAAGTTCGCCGGCAAAAAAATGCGCCATGTCTTGAGCATGGTCTCAAGCAACCGCCTGGTCGGCTGCGGGGTGGGGGCGCTCGTGACAAGTATTATCCAGAGTTCGAGCGCCACAACCGTCATGCTGGTCAGCTTTGTGGACGCCGGGCTGATGACCTTGAACCATGCCGTAGGGGTTATCCTGGGCGCCAATGTCGGGACCACGATCACGGCCCAGCTGATCGCATTTAAAATAACAGCCTTCGCCCTCCCGGCCATTGCCGCGGGATCGCTCCTGAAGTTCTTTACGGGCCGGCGGAAATGGATCTATGGGGGAGATGTCCTCCTCGGATTCGGCCTTGTCTTTTTCGGCCTTGCGACCATGAACGCCGGTTTCGCGCCCCTGAGGGAAAATGAGGCATTCATTTCCTTTTTTACCAGGTTCAACGCCGGAAACCTGAGCGGCATAATTCTGTGTGTCGCCGCAGGAACAATACTGACAATGATCCTCCAGAGTTCGAGCGCAACAGTGGGGATCACCATGGCCCTTGCCAGCCAGGGGCTCCTGGATTTTGAAACAAGCGTCGCCCTGATCTTAGGGGACAACATCGGAACCACGATCACGGCGGAGCTCGCCAGCATAGGCGCCAGCCTGAATGCCCACAGGGCGGCAAGGGCCCATACCCTCTTCAACGTGATAGGCGTCGCCATCGTGATCCTGTTTTTCCCTCTCTTTTTAAAGTTGGTCCATTTCACAACCGCTAATTTAATGGGATTCGGCCCGCCCGATCTCCTTTCGGGCGGGGAAAGGCCCAATATTTCCAGGTACATCGCAAATTCCCACACGATGTTTAACGTGATCAACGCCATTATATTTCTGATGCTGCTCCCCGGCCTGGTAAGGATCGCTGTCTGGCTTACACCTCAAAAAAGTGAGAGAGAGGTCCTGGATGAGCTTCATCACGTAAAACACATGGATACAAAATTCGTTGACACGCCCTCCGTGGCCCTTACTCAGGCCAGGGCCGAGATAATCAGGATGGGGGAGGCAGTAAAGGTTATGTACGAGGACGTTATCCGTTCCCTTAAGGAAAGGAAACTGAAAGAGTTGTCCAAGTGGAGAAAGAGGGAATACGCACTCGATATCCTGCAAAGGGAAATCACCCAGTTCCTCGTCAGGGTAACCCAGGGTCCGATCAGCAATGAAGAATCGAGAGAGATCCGCTCCCTGCTCCGGATGGTCAACAACCTGGAGAGGATCGGAGATGCCGTTGAAGACGTCGCCGAATTGATAGAAAGGCTTATTGAACAGGGCCTCAGCCTCTCAGAGGAGGGATTTAAGGACTATGAAGAGATCTCCGGCAAGGTCTGGAGATTTATCTGTGTGGTCGTGGATGCGATAAAGAATGAAGACATGTCGGTCATGGAGGAGGCAAGCGCAATAGAGGCGATGATCAACAGGATGGAGGATGAGATGAAGGGAGATCACCTGATTCGCCTCCAGGGCGGGGTATGCTCCGTTGATCCCGGACTTATTTTCGTGAATATCCTGACGGCCTTTGAAAAGATGGGAGGTTACTGTTACAACATCTCCCAGGCAGTGGCAGGGTTGAAATGAGAATGGTCAATCAACGATTTGAAGGATTAGCCGGGTCCAAAAGCCCGGCCTTGCCTTCGCCCGGAGAGATGTACAAAGCGAGGCAGGCAATGTTTTTTCTTCAAGGTGATATCTATAAAAAGGCTTGAGGCACAAGGCTCAGGGCTTAAGGTAAAACATGACTTCGCTTTTTTCTCCTTGCGCCTTGAGCCCTGCGCCCCTTGGCCCGCCATAGCATTAGCGACGGCGACTGCGCCGCTATCGTATATTAACGTTACAAATCAGTTGAACATGGAGGTAGGGCCCATGGTTACGGAGCACGCTACAAACCTATATTGGCATCAGGGAGCGATTACACGGCAGGACCGGGAACGCCTCAACGGCCACCGCGGTTTCACTGTCTGGTTCACCGGCCTTTCAGCGGCCGGCAAATCCACGTTGGCGGTGTCAATGGAAGAAATCCTGTATGAGGAGGGGTACCATACCTATATCCTTGACGGGGATAATGTACGTCACGGTCTCAATAAAAACCTGGGATTTTCACCGGAAGACCGGGAAGAAAATATACGAAGAATCGGTGAGGTGTCGAAACTCTTTAACGATTGCGGTATCATAACCCTGACGGCCTTTATTTCTCCCTATCGTAGCGATCGTCAAAAGGCCAGGGCGCTCTCCGGGGAAGACTCTTTTATTGAGGTCTTTGTGGACTGTCCCGTTGAAGTCTGTGAAGCACGGGATCCCAAAGGAGCCTATAAAAAGGCACGTCAGGGAATTATCAAGTCCTTCACCGGGATAAGCGCCCCCTACGAACCGCCTGAGAATCCTGAAATACACCTCAGGACGGATGAGATGACAGTGGACGAGTGTGTCTCCCTGATTTTGGAATACCTGAGAAAAAAGGAATATATCCCCGGATAGACTCCGGCAACCGCCGCACCTTTTTAAAGCCTGAAAAGATCATGGCCCATAAGACCAGGCTTTGGAGCCACAGAGGAGGTCGGGCTCTTTTTTTCAAGTCCTATCTCAAAAAGAGTTCCACCAGACTCTGCGGTTCCCGCAGATGGGAGGGTTCACGCCACAAAACCCATGGAGAATGTCCCTTTCA
>CAZGIZ010000139.1:0-12002 GCA_964526655.1 uncultured Desulfobacteraceae bacterium
CTGATCTCTTTCAAGAACAGGCTTATTATCGTCATAGGTATCATATTTATCGCCGGAATACTCTTTTCAGTGCTGGGCGCAAAGGCATGGTTTATCGTCAAGGAGGAAGAAAAACGAAAACAGGTCGAGATCGAGTTGCGTGATAGTGAAAGGCGATATCGCCTCCTTTTCGAGCAGAATCCAGCGCCGATGCTTATCTATCAACGCGGAACATTAAAAATTCTTGCCGTAAACGAGGCCTTTACGCACCATTACGGCTACACGGTCGAAGAAGCGATTACTTTACATCTGACAGATCTCTATCCGGAAGAGGAAAAGGCACCGATTGTGGAACTCGCGGCACGGCTTAAAGGCCATGCGTATGCCGGCGAATGGCATCACCGGAAGTCTGACGGGTCAATAATCAATATTATGGCAATATCTCATGACATAGATTACCTGGAAAAGGACGCCCGCATAGCCGTTATTACCGACATCACAGACCGCAAACAGGCGGAAAATGCATTGCGATATTCGGAGGAAAAGTTTTTCAAGGCCTTTCATGCCACCCCCGATGCAATCATCATCAGCCGTGAGTCCGACGGACTTTTAATTGAATATAATAATGTATTTCTTCAGCAAACGGGATATTCGCGCGAAGAGGTGCTTAACCGGACTACAGTGGACCTGGACCTATGGCTCGATCCACATGATCGTGAAAGGTATGTCGCCGCAATAAAGGCGGAAGGCCGGGTCAGGGATCTTGAATCGAGTTTTCGCACGAAATCAGGCGAAATACTCGACGGCCTTGTGTCAGGCGAAAGCATCCTGCTGGGAAATGATAAATGTATGTTGACAATTATCCGTGATATTACGGAACGCAAAAAAACCGAGGCGGAATTGGAGAAGTACCGCATTCATCTCGAAGATCTGGTCAGCGAACGGACTGAGGAGCTGAAGGTGGCCATGGAAAAGGCCAGGGAGGCGGATAAACTGAAATCAGCCTTCCTTGCAGCCATGTCCCACGAACTTCGCACACCGCTAAACTCAATTATAGGTTTTACAGGCATACTCCTACAGGGCCTTGGCGGTCCCTTGAACGAGGAGCAGGCCAAGCAAATGGGCATGGTCCAGAATAGTGGTCGCCATCTCCTCAATTTGATAAACGATGTCCTCGACATTTCCAAGATCGAGGCAGGACAGCTAAACGTGGCTAACGATCCCTATAGCCTGCGCGATGCCGTTACCAAGGTGGTCGGCCTGATGATGCCGATAGCCAAAAAAAACAATGTAACTATCAGTACCGACATCATGGGTGAAGTCGATCGAATGGTTGGAGACCGCCGTCGCTTTGAACAGGTCTTGACCAATTTGCTCAGCAACGCGATCAAATTTTCGCCCGAGGGGGGAGAAGTAGAGGTCCGTATAGGGCACGTCCTGCCGTCGAAAGAGGCAGCGCAGTTAAAAAGCGGAATGACAAAACCTCCAGAAGAATATCTGGAAATATCCGTAAAGGACAATGGCATCGGTATTCTGCCCGAAGATATGAAGATACTCTTTCAACCCTTTCAGCAAATAGACACGGGTATGACAAGGAGATTTGAAGGAACGGGATTGGGGCTTTCCATCAGCAAACGCCTGGTGGAGATGATGGGAGGAGAGATACGGGGCGAAAGCGCGGGTCTGGGCAGAGGCAGCCGGTTCAGCTTTACTCTGCCCGTTGCCGTGCCCCAAAAACCAGTGGAGGGATAACAATGAAAGAACGCATACTCCTCATTGAAGACAACGAACAGAACCGCTACATGATCACCTTTCTGCTTGAAAAACACGGGTACGAGGTGATCCAGGCCCATGACGGTCCTGCTGGTCTGACACAGGCCCGTTTAACACTACCGTCTCTCATTTTATTAGACATCCAGCTACCGGGCATGGACGGGTATGCCGTAGCCAGTGAACTCAGGGCCGCATCAGAAACCGCCCACATCCCTATTGTGGCCATTACCTCCTATGCCATGACAGGGGACCGTGAACGCGGCCTGGAGGCGGGGTGCACCGGTTATATGGAAAAGCCCATTGACCCGGAGACCTTTGTCGCCGAGATCGCGCGGTATTTTCAAAAACATCAGGAGAACGGGGAAGCATGACATGAAAATACTTATTGTGGACGACATGGAAGAGAACAGCTATTTATTAGAGACCTTGCTCAAAGGTAATTCTCATGATGTGGTGTCGGCCGTAAACGGGAAAGAGGCCCTGGAAAAACTCAGGGAAGGAAGGTTCGACCTGATCGTGAGCGATATACTCATGCCGGTCATGGACGGGTTTCAGTTGTGCCGAACCATCAGGAAAGACGAGGCCTTGAGACATATCCCTTTCATCATCTATACAGCCACCTACACGGGCCCCCAGGATGAGGAATTTGCCTTGAAGATCGGCGCGGACCGGTTCATTCGCAAGCCTTGCGACCCGAAGGAATTTATGGAGGCAGTTGGAGAAGTTATGGAAACTGCGAAGACCCTCAGAAATAATGGGGCACCGGCACCGGCACAGGAAGAAGAGAGTCTCAAGCTATACAGCGCCCGATTGGTAAGAAAGCTTGAGCAGAAGATGCTGGAGGCAAAAAAAGAGGCACAGGTGCGAAAAGAGATGGAGGACGCTTTGAGAATCAGCAATACCCGTCTGCATCTGGCCCTTGGGTCTTCAAACATCGGCCTGTGGGAATGGAACCCCGAGACCAATGAGGCGTGGTTCTCTCCCGAATGGAAACGTCAACTTGGATACGAGGATCATGAAATTGCTAGTCGATACGAAGAATGGGAAAACCGGCTTCATCCCGAGGACCGTCCCCGTACTCTAGATGAACTTAAGGTCTATCTTGAAGGCCGCAGCCCGGCATATAACGTGGAATTTCGTCTCAGGCACCGGGACGGGTCCTACCGCTGGATCGCCGCGCGGGGTGAAGTGATAAAGGGGCCTGACGGAACCACTAAAAGTGTTACGGGGTGTCACGTTGATATCACCCGCGACAAGGAAGCTGTCCAGGCCCTTGACGCGGAAAGGAGGAAATTTCAGGTCCTCGTGGATGAATCTCCTCTGGGCATCGCCCTTGTGGACAAGGACGATCACTTTCGATACCTGAATCCAAGATTCATAGAGATATTCGGCTATGATCTGAATGACATAAAAACTCGGAAGGACTGGTTCGAGAAGGCCTATCCGGACCTCCAATACAGGCAGACAATGATTGCCATGTGGCAAAAGGAAAAGGAAACGGGTGACCCCAAAATCTTTCATGCCCGGCCCCTGAACATAAAGTGTAAGAACGGGAAGACCAAACAGGTTAATATCAAACACTCCTTTTTGTCCAGCGGCGATCAGGTGGTTACCTATGAGGACGTATCCGAGCAGATCCGCATGGAAGATAAGCTCAGGCAGGCGCAAAAAATGGAGGCTATTGCTACCCTTGCCGGCGGTATCGCTCACGATTTTAATAATATACTTTCCGCGGTTATCGGATATGCCGAGCTGACAAGAAACGGGGTGCCCCGGGGCAGCAAGGCAGATGAATATATTGCCGGACTGTTGAAGGCGGGTCAGAGGGCCAAGGATCTGGTCCGGCATATTCTGGCCTTCAGCAGGCAGTCTGAGCATGAGCGGATTCCCATGTCACCGCATCTTGTTGTCAAGGAGGTCGTAAGTCTGTTGAGATCGACCCTGCCTGCGACTATTGAAATCCGCCAGGATGTTGAGGTTGCCGGGACGGTTATCGCGGATCCGACCCAGATCCATCAGGTGATCATGAACCTTTGCACAAACGCCTATCATGCCATGAGGGACAAAAAGGGCATCCTGGGAATCAGTGTGAAAAATGTGATTCTTGATTTAAGTATAAAGGAGACTCATCCAGAATTGACGGCCGGGAGATATGTGAAGTTGAGCGTCAGTGATACGGGTTACGGGATGTCACCTGAGGTAATTGCACGGATTTTCGATCCCTACTACACAACAAAAGGGGAAAGAGAAGGGACCGGACTTGGTCTGGCCGTTGTGCATGGGATCGTAAAAAGCTATCAGGGGGCCATCAATGTCTATAGTGAACCTGGAAAGGGATCAGTCTTTAACGTTTACCTGCCGCAGGCGGAAGACACAACGGATACGGACAAGGAATTGCATGAGGCGGAGCCTTTGCCAACAGGCAACGAGCGAATCCTGTTTGTAGATGATGAGCCGGTCCTGGCGAATCTTGCCGAAGATATGATGAAATTATTAAGGTATGATGTAACAGTATGTAAAAGCGCCATTGAGGCCCTGGAGCTGTTCATGAAAGAGCCGGATTCTTTTGACCTCGTAATCACGGACATGACCATGCCCATAATGACCGGAGCAGATTTGGCACAGGAACTGATGCGTATACGGCCGGATATCCCTGTCATCCTCTGCACAGGATTCAGCCATATCATGTCCGAAGAAAAGGCAAAAACAATGGGCATTAGAGAGTTGGTGATGAAACCCCTTCTCATGCGAGATACGGCCGCTGTCATTCGCAGGGTGCTGGATAACACCGAATGAAAAAAGTCTCCGGAATCATGTATTAAAGGGCTTGAAATTAGATACACTGTGAATCGACGGTCGTTCCCCGCCTTCACTAAATCTTGCTAAAAAATTCCTGCAGTTCTTTGATAAACGAGGCCTTTGCATCCAGAGATATATCTTCATCAAAAACAAATTCTAACAGAAAAATCATTTTGTAATTTACTGCTGAGGTTTCATATTTCTGGAGAGAAGTCACTTTAATATTTTTAACTTTTTCGAATTCATCTCTATTAAATAGATCAGTCTTTCTTAAAATAAGATTAATTGCTTCTTTTGCATCATCAGGATTCTCCAGTACAATTTCAATCCCATCTAATTCCTTCACAGCCTTTATGATCTTTTCGCTTTCTACTTTAATTTTCATTTTTCTACTCTCTTAGAATGTTTTAATTTCTCGCCGAACACTTCATATAGACACAGGATCATTGCAAGGGACAGTAGAAGTAGTATGAGATCAGTTGAACATGGCATAGAATTCATAAATTAGCAATAGGATTCAGAGATTTTGCAGTCGGCGGGACGCTGGTAAAAAAGTAAAATAATTAATCAATCAACTTATATCCTTTTTCATGTGCGATAGCTTCTCCCCTTTCTACTGAATACCCCACACCAGGGGGACTTATTTCCAGCCTTCTCGCCAATTCTCTAAGGGATATGCCCAACTCCCTGACAGCCCAAAAGCAGAAAAGACTCCTTGCCTGCACTCTTCGCGGATGTTTGCCCCTGGATAATATCTCACTTGGCTCCATCCCGTAAATTCCAGCCACCCTCTCAGCAATGCTGTCCAGGTTATATCCTCGGCGCTTAACCCTATATTGACGCTCATATCTTTCATCGGCCTGGGCGAGTATCGACTCTACAAATTTTGAATCGCCCAAAATCCGCTCATCGCTCATCACATGGTCTTGCCCACTCTCCCTTAACTTCTTCGCCTCAGACCAACCCCCTATACTCCGAATCAATCCGCCACCTGTCAAATCCTCTTGACGTCCCTGGTCAATGCCCTCCTCTACATAGAGGATATATGCCTTCCTGGCATTTTTAGCCCTTCTTCCAAAGTAACTCAAAACGTAATCCACATCCTGCCATGACCTCTTTATTTCGCCCATTACTGTGCTATGTCCACAATAAGGATATCTGTTCAATTCTTTTAGACCCGGAATAGTTCCGGCACGAATCGGGTTCAGATGAATATACCGGACAAGTTCTTTAAGATAGGCGTCTTCTTGGCATACGATGGACTTATACCGATTCTGGAACAATTGTCCATGGCGATTGTGGCGGTGATTAAAACTGACAACGTAGCCCGTAAGGAGCCTTCTCATGACAGTGGATAGGGGAGCAAGTCCGGTTCGAAATAGAAAATGTGCGTGATTCGGCATGAATACCCATGCGTAACAGGCCGTTTCAGTCATGGGCAGGAGTTTTTCCAGGCGATCGAGGAAATCCTTTCGATCTTTATCATTCCTGAATATCTTTCGACGCTCTATCCCACGGATCATAATATGGTGCAGAACACCTGGAGCGTCTAAACGTGCTTGTCTTGGCATAGCGTAAAACTCTCATAAAACTGAGTACCTTGTCAACTTATCTTTTTACCAGCGTCCCGCTTTCCTACTTATCAGATTTTTATGCACTTTTTGGTCCGACGTCCAATCTCATCACAAAACCGGAACCAAAAGGTCTGCTTGCAGAGATGCAAAGGAACTTCCGGTTCCTTTCCTGCTTTCCTGACAAAATGTAGTTGCAATAAATTCAATTGATTATAGAATGGCATCGCTCTTGCTTCCTCCGAAGAGCATACAGAATAGGGGCGAATAGGAGGGATCAAGACAACTTCCTTTGACTTGACAGAACTATAGGGCTGCTTTTGAAAAATCCGGAATACAAATGATAAGGGGAATTTGAAAACCATGGTACTTAGGTCTATTACGGGCATCTTTTCTCACGATCTGGCGATTGATCTGGGAACGGCCAACACAATCGTCTATGTAAAGAACAAAGGGATCGTATTGAATGAACCATCCGTAGTCGCGGTGAAAAAGGGCAACAGGGGAGAAAGCCTGGTTCTGGCAGTCGGCAAAGAGGCCAAAATGATGCTGGGCAGGACACCTGGAAATATCGAGGCCATTCGTCCCATGAAGGATGGTGTAATTGCCGATTTTGAAATCACGGAAACCATGCTCCGCTATTTCATTAGAAAGGTACATGGCCGGAGACGGCTCGTCAGGCCCCGGGTTGTCATCGGTGTGCCCAGCGGCATTACCCAGGTGGAAAAGAGGGCTGTCCGCGAATCCGCGGAATCCGCCGGGGTGCGGGAGGTCTATTTTATAGAAGAGCCCATGGCGGCGGCTATCGGCGCCGGGCTGCCCGTCGCGGAACCCAGGGCGAGCATGGTGGTCGATATTGGAGGGGGCACCACGGAAGTCGCCGTGATCTCGCTCGGGGGGATTGTCTACTGCAAATCCGTGAGGGTTGCAGGAGACAGGATGGATGAGGCGATAGTGGAATACATCAAGAGAAGATACAAGCTCTTGATAGGGGCCGAGACGGCGGAGTACATCAAAATGAATGCCGGGGTTGCTGTTCCGGGCGATAAGTTGCTTGTTGTTGAAGTCAAGGGAAGGGATCTTATAAACGGCATCCCAAAGGTCCTGACCATGGACTCGGATGAAATACGGGAAGCCATTTCAGAGCAGATAAATACCATTGTTGAAACGGTTCGCATTGCCCTGGAACAGATGCCCCCGGAACTGGCGGCAGATCTGCTTGACAGTGGGATCGTGCTGGCAGGAGGTGGGGCGATGCTCAAAAATCTGGATTTATTGCTGAGAGAACAAACGCAACTCCCCATTTTCATTGCCGAGGACCCGCTTTCCGCCGTGGCCATGGGCGCGGGTAAGGCCCTGAGCAATATTTCAATATTGAATAGCCTTTCCAGGGAATGACCGCAGGTATCTTTTAAAGTGGTCCATTGCCTGAATTCCTGCTTGATAACCAGGGTCCGCTGGTGTCTACTAATCCTGTTTTGACGGTTCAGATCCCGTTTTTTTTGCCAATGGCTTCAGGCCGTAAATCGGCGCGGGTGTGTGCTCTGATGTGATAAAGATCTCTCCGGTCAGATTATTAATGCATATGGCCTCTCTCTGTATGAGATCTCCCTTGTCAGGATCGGGGAGGGGAATGACCTGGGGTTTCTCAGCAAATACATCTTTCCATTCCTGATCAGGACCCCGTCTGTAGTAATAGGCATCCCCGTAGGTCAGGATGACCAGCGTCTTTCCATCGCGGGAGAGGTCCATTGCCGTCGGCCGCGATATATGCCTTCCGTACCTGCCTATCAGGTCATCCCTAATAGGCGGCGGTATGTTCACAAGCCCGGCAACCGGCCTGGCGATGAATATGGAATCCGAAGGACCTTCCTCTAATGGAAGCTCGCAGAGTACGGGCGGCTTTGTTCGTTTGCTGAGGAGCAGGACCTTATGTTTTTGTGAATCCACTGCAACGGCCTCGCAATCCCGAGGACCGTCCTCATACCTGAATTTCATCTGCCACGACAGATTCAGTGAATTACCCTTTTTTGATGAAAATTCCCTAATATCCGGCTCTTCGACCACGTATAATGAACAAAATTCACGGCTTGCATCGTTGTCACCGACATCGGCGACCATCAGAAAATCGTGATTATCCTGTCTAAACGAGGCCATATCCTCCCAATCTATGTTTTGGGCGTCTTCAATTGTGAATTCACTCACTGTTTCGCCATCAGGTGAGACGGCGTACAGGGCAGGAGGATTTCCTCCATCGTTTATTACCCATAGGACATCCTTATTTTTGCAGGACGCGGCCAGCCCAGAAGCCTCATCAATTGAAGGATCCAATACCACACCCACCAGTTCAGCCGGCTGGTAGGGCGCCTCTTTTAAACGGTTGATATCGGCCTCCTGGGCTGCCGTAACGCGTAAGGTGAAAAAAGCAATACCCGCCAAAACGATTATGAATGCTTTTTTAAATGGCATGGGGTCACGAACACCTCCTCATGGGCATGGAATGTCATGATATTTTGTTTGGGAATAATGATCAGATTTCTCGCATAAATGTCAAGGGAATCTGTTGCCGGAAAAAAACTTTTGATTTGTTATCCCATTATTGATATATAATTTATGTCATATTAGATACATATTATTCTTATCGAATGAATTTTTAATAAAATTGAAGGGTTATATATTTAATTTAATTAATCTAAATAAAGGGCCTGGCTTTCTTGTGGAGGAAAAAATGGGAAATGAAACAGAAAAAGGACTCGCGTCAATGAATTTCTCGGAAGAAATGGAGCAGGAGTTCTTCACCCGATGCTTCAGCATGGTTGACTATCTGAACGCGATCGCCACGGATATCATAATGGACTTCTTAGGCAACGCCTCCGGCCCCCTGACCAGACAGGTGATAAGGACTTCGCCCGAAGTGGTCGCCGTAAAGGCCTTTGAGAAAGCCATTACCAGTGTCAATGTCCTGTTGTCTGAGTGAGAATTCTACTATTTCGAGTGTTGAATATCTAAAATCCATTAGGCACGTATCTGAAATTTAACGAGAAGTGATTAAAAAACAATGGAGGTGAGGCAATGGAAGTAATCAAAACGGACTGTGGTTTATGTATTAACTGCTGTGGCGTTAATGCATATGTGGAAGACGGAAAGTTGGTCAAGGTGGAGGGTATACCCGAGCACTGGCTGAACAAGGGCAAGTTATGTCCGAAGGGTGAGCGGCTCGTGGACCTGCTTTATTCGCCTGCCCGCTTGAAATACCCCATGAAAAAGGTCAACGGCCGTTTCCAGAGAATATCCTGGGACGACGCCCTGGGCGAGATAGGGGCCAAATTACAGGAGTTGAAGGACAAGTACGGGGCCCACACCCTGGCCACCTGGACCGGTTCCGTGGGCGTGGAGCATTTTGAGATGGCGGCCTTTAACCAGCGATTTCGGGGGGCCTTTGGCACTCCCAATTTCTTTAATGCCGAAGGCATCTGTTTCCGCACACGTATCCTTGCACGGCAGATCACCTTTGGCCGTTATCCCGTAGAAGAGCCGAAGAACGCCAACTGTATCATCCTCTGGGGTCGCAATCCCGACGAAAGCTACTGGCCGGTGGGCAGGCAGGTCCGTGAGAGGGTCGAGGCCGGGGCAAAACTCATCACTATTGACCCGCGCCGTATTCCCATATCCAAGCTGGGGATCTATCTGCAGCCCCGTCCGGGCACGGACGGCGCCATTGCCCTGGCCATGATCAATGTCATCATCGAGGAAGATCTATGGGATAAGGAATTTGTGGAAAAATACACCTTCGGCTTTGACAGGCTGATGGAGCATGTCAAGGAATATACGCCTGAAAAGGCCGAGACCATAAGCAGCGTACCGGCCTCGGAAATAAGGCGTGTGGCGCGCATCTTTGCAAACACGAAAAACGCCTGCATCCTGGAAGGGGTGGGCCACATGAACCAGTTCACCAACGGCCTCCAGACCAACAGGGCCTATTGCATACTGATGTCCATCACCGGGAATATTGACGTACCTGGCGGATGGGTCACCTGTCCCCAGGTCCGTCTTGCAGACCTCCGCTTGCCCATAAACGAAAACCCCCTCGGGTACGATGAATTTCCCATATTCCACCAGTTCGGCAAGCGACCACCCCCCTACGGCTCCGCGTCCCTGCTGACCGGGACCATGAAATCGGAAAAGCCTTATCCGATAAAGGCCTTCATATCATCCGGCAGCAACCCGGCCGTAACCTTTCCGGATACCAAGCTCTTTCTCGAGGGCATAAAGAACCTGGAGCTGTTTGTGAACATAGATCCCAATATGACCGAAACAGGACGGTTAGCCGATTATGTCCTGCCGGCCTGCACCTTCCTGGAGGAGACGGGCATAGGTGGTTTTCCTTACGGCATATCCTACTGTGAGCCCTATGTTATGCTGCGCAGGAAGGTGGTCGAACCACTTTATGAGAGCAAGCCCATCTGGTTAATCTGGAGCGAGCTGGGCCGTAAGATGGGTTACGCGGAACATTTCCCGTGGAACACTGATGAGGAAGTGGCGGAGCACTTTTTCTCAACAAGCGGCGTCACCCTTAAGGACCTGAAAGATCATCCGGAGGGGGTCTATTTCGCTGAAAAGAAATACAAATACTATGAGGAAAAAGGCTTCAGGACGGCGAGCGGGAAGATCGAGCTCTATTCGGCACGGATGGAAGAGCTGGGCTTTCCGGGGCTCCCCGGACACGTGGAGCCGCAACAGAGCGCTGTGGCCAATCCTGAATTAGCCAAGCAATATCCTGAGGCCTTGCTCACGGGCAACAGGCAGGTGGAATACATAGATGCCCAGATGCATGATGTGCCTGCCTTGAGAGTGAGAGTACCCAACGCGGAAGCGGAGATTAATCCTATCACAGCCGAAAAATATGGAATCATGCACGGTGAACTGATCGCTGTGGAAACTCCCAGGGGCTCCATAAGGATATATGCCAATGTCACGCAGGATATTAAGCCGGGTGTGGTGTCCGTGCCTCATGGCTGGGCGGAAGCGAACAGTAATATACTCCTGGACGCCAAGTTATTGGACAACGTCTCAGGCTATATCACGTTGAACAGCGTCGGCTGCCGCATCGTGAAGCTGGCTTAGCGCTCCGATTCGCCTATGGATTGACACACTTTCTCTTTGCTGCCCAAAACCAGCGGGTATCAGTTTAAGATATCCCGCTCCGGCAAAACTTAAAGAGGCCCCCACCGCTTGTCGGAGCGAAGCGGAGATCCCTCTTATTTTTGCGGGGCGGTAGGGGCCTCTTTTTACTCAGTAACCCAAGGCAAGATATGCCCGGCCCGTAAAGAAGATCCCATGGCGGCAACGTGTACAATTATTTTATGAAATGAAACATCAGTATAATGTTGTCCCATGATCCACATAAAGAATCTGTCCCGTAATAGCCTTTGATACATCGCTCGCGAAGAAAAGAATTGCTTCCGCCTGATCCTCCACTGACGCTTCCGGCACGGTTAAATCAATATGCCTTGCACATGCCTCTGCAAATTCCTTGTTAAAGGATTTGAACGCTTCCGGGGCATTCAAGGGTGTCGGCGTCGGGCCCGGCGCGACTGCGTTACAGCGGATTGCCGTTGGTGAATACTGAAGAGCGATATTCTTTGTCATGCCATTAACAGCGGCTTTGGCCGCGCTATAGGAGATGCCCGCAATCCCCTGGCTTCCGATGGAAGAAATATTTACAATTGAGCCCTTTTTTGCCTTCTCCATATGCTCCAGCGCATATTTGCACATATAATATACAGAATACTGGTCAATCATGCAGACCTCATTGTACCACTCCTCTGTGCACAGATTAATGGGCATATGCCTGTCGGCTATGCCCGCGTTGTTGACCAG
>CAZGIZ010000140.1:0-11998 GCA_964526655.1 uncultured Desulfobacteraceae bacterium
CCATTATTGCCTTTGGCATTTTTTTGAATTTCAGGTTTATTCCTCATCTTTGAGTGCCTCCAGTTCAAGAAATATCTCGGCTCTGGACATAAAATGGTCGTCCAGTAGTTCGGGGATGCGGAGCACTTCATATGCTATCTCTTTTCCAAGAAAATCCAATGCGTCTGGATTAATGTCTATTGCGCCGTGCTCGACAACAGAGAAAATACTTATCATATAGGCGATAGAATAGATTTTATTCACAATCTTCGTGATCTCGTCTATGGTCTCGATATATCGGCGTGCGGTTTCTACACTCATTCCGTAGATCATAATAATATACTCCTTTCAGGTTTGTGATTATTGTCCGGGCACTTTTTGTTACCTGCCGGGCACCTGCCAAAGACCCTAATTCACGCACACACTACTAATGGTTCGTTTGCGTTCATTTCAGTTCATTTTGATTAATTTCGATGCCGGACAGGCATAAATTAGATAGGATTTGATGGGCTACCTTGTGGGCTCTCTTTACTCGATTTTTTATAAACTTTTCCTTCTCCTTGACCAGCACCGCAGATTTCTTCTATAATCACACCAGGAACTTGGCGCTGCGTCTTTGAAAATTCGCCGTCCTTTCCTTCAAAATGGGAAACTGAAAATCCCTGTTTATTTCGTACTTTGAGGGAAAAATACAGATGATTGTCTAAAGGAGGTGACTTATGACAAAATTGCTCGACAGAGCCTTCCAGGAGGCATTAAAACTTCCGGAAATTACGCAAAATGCTTTGGCAAAATGGTTAATGGAAGAGATGGAGGACGAAAAAAAATGGGAGATGACCTTTGCTGAAACTGAGGATATCCTTGAATTGTTAGCGGATGAAGCGTTAATTTCCGACAAGCAAGGTAAAACGAAACCCTTGGATGTGGATAAACTGTGATTTCAAAAACGACGGAGGCGTTTTGGAAGTGCTATGACAATTTGCCTGAGAAAATAAAAAAACAGGCAAAACAGGCATATATCCGGTTCATTAACAATCCATACACTCCGAGTCTTCATTACAAACGAATTCATTCTACTCGCCCAATCTTTTCTGTTCGAATCACAAGGAACTACCGTGCTATAGGGATTCTCAATGAAAGCAAAATCATTTGGTTTTGGATTGGCTCGCATTCAGATTATAATAGATTAGTTAAGCAGTTAAGAAAGGTATAGTCTGTGTTCAAGGGTTTCCCGTGAAGATCCAGGAATACATAACCGGATTTTTTACTGCTCTGGTGCCCCTGATCTATCAGTGCCTCCATGACAGGTGGCAAGAGGTCTATAAAGACACTCCCTATTTATCGAACATCCTGAAAAAAGTTTTCGATTTAAAGGAAAAGGGGATCGCCCGGCCCATTACCGGATGGGATATGAGCCGGGCGGAAATTCGATATTACAAAAAACACAGGGCATAACCAATGAGAAAAAAAGAGGATAGGGACTGGAAAGATTACTACAAGGAGAGAAATATCCTGGAAGAAATTTCAGATGAGGAGGTCGAATTTACCTTGGATGAAAACCTTCGTCAGGAAATCCTTTCAGGCAAACGAAAAAGAAAGCTTAAGAACGTTACGATCAAAGTGGATCCCCTGCAGATCCTTGCCATCAAGAAGCTTTCCAATATGAAATCGATCCCGTATCGGACGTTTATCAGACATTGGTTGGCCGAAGGGATCAAGCAGGAAATGGATTCGGTGCTAAAATAGTTACAACCCCCAGACCAAACTCCTCATAGTCCATAGATAGAAAAAGATATTTGAAAGTTTTTTAGAACCATGGTGCCCTAAAGTCTCATTTTTTCTATCAGGCATCTCACCATCAGGGAGGTCCTTCCATGCAAAATGTCCATAATCTGATGAAAGACATCCATGAAAAACAGCTCTCGCGCGGGATTCAATGTCTCACTATTCTTGGTCTTTTCGTACTCATCGGCTCTCTTTCAAGGATATTTTATCTGGGCTGGAATGACCTGATGTATATACACATCGGGGCCTATATGCTGATATTGGGAACCGCCGTTTTTAAAAGATCTCTTTCCTATACCGTAAAGGCCTTGATTCTCATAGGCACAACATTTATCCTGGCTTTTACAGGATTGATTGTTTTGGGGCTCGCCGGATTCGGCATCGCCTTCCTGTATGTGTTCTGCGTTCTTTCCACTATTTTTTTTAACACAAAAGGCGGAATTTTGGCCGTAATACTCAGCACCCTTTGCATCGGTATTATCGGCGCCGCGGTTGTCAAGGGCATCATAACCTTTCACTTCAATATATTGGAATATCTGACTTCTATGAATGCATGGGCAGCGGGCGTCGTGGGTATGATCGCCCTTACGGGGCTGATAGTCGTACTCCTGGCCACCATAAATAATCAAATGTTTGAGCTTGTCAAAACCCTGGACAAGCGGAATCAAAAGCTCATTGAATCAAATAAGAGACTTGCGAGGGAATTAAATGAAAAAAGGAAACTGAAGGCAGGTCTCGAGCAGGCACAAAAAATGGAGCTGGTGGGCACTATTGCAGGGGGGGTTGCCCATGATCTAAACAATGTCCTGGCAGCGTCAATAAGTTATCCTGAATTACTTTTAATGCAAATCTCCGATACAAGCCCCTTTAAAAAGCCCCTTGAGAACATAAAAAGATCAGGCATGAAGGCCTCCGCCATTGTTAATGACCTTCTAACCCTTACGAGACGCGGGGTATCCATTTCCGAGGTGACAAATCTCAACCATGTTGTGAATGAATCCATTTCAAGTCCCGAATTCGAAAAAATAATGATTTATCATCCAGGTGTTCGCCTGGAAACCAGTCTGGAAGAAAATCTGTGGAACATCATGGGATCTACCTTTCACCTCATGAAGACCCTCACAAATCTTGTGTCCAACGCGGCTGAGGCCATGCCGGACGGGGGAAGGATAGTAATCAGCACCAAAAACATGAAAATAGGTGAATATACCTATGTCTATGAGGGCATCAGGCCTGGAGATTATGTTGTCTTGTCTGTATCTGATGAAGGGACAGGCATCCCGGAAAAAGACAAAGAAAAGATATATGAGCCCTTTTATACCAAGAAGGTCATGGGCAAAAGCGGGACAGGTCTTGGGATGACAGTGGTCCGCAACACGGTAAAGGATCATAAAGGTCATATAAGAATGGACAGCATCGAAGGCGTGGGAACATGCTTTTCAATATATTTCCCAATGACCAACAGGCCATTGGCGCAACCGGAACCTCCAGTGCCCGTTTCGGAATATCTCGGTAAAGGAGAATCCATTCTTGTTGTCGATGATGTTGAAGAGCAGAGAGAAATAGCCTCAAATATATTGTCCATGTTGGGTTATTCCGTAACGACAGTATCCACTGGTGAAGAGGCGGTTCAATTTTTAGAGAGGAATTCCGCTGACCTGGTGATCCTTGATATGCTTATGTCCCCTGGGATGGATGGACTTGATACCTACAAGG
The DNA here is from genome assembly GCA_964526655.1 of uncultured Desulfobacteraceae bacterium. GTDB lineage: Bacteria > Desulfobacterota > DSM-4660 > Desulfatiglandales > HGW-15 > CAZGIZ01. The sequence continues at coordinate 3,481 of CAZGIZ010000140.1, forward strand.
AAATACTCAGGCTGCGACCCAGTCAAAGGGTCATTGTCATGAGCGGCTACAGTGAAACGGAACGCATCAACAAGGCCAGGGAATTGGGAGCGGGAATATATCTCAAGAAACCCTATTTAATAGAGACCGTCAGGCTCGCCGTGCGTACTGAATTGGATAAAAATTACCATTAGGCCATGAAAGGGGTACGTTCGCATAGAGCGTGCCTGATTTTAAAATAAGGTTCTTCTCCCATGTCCTCTCCTAACAAATGGTCAAAGGCGAGTTTCATACTTTGACCCCTGTCAAAATTTAGACTTAGTCCCTGTCAAATATCAGGCAGTCAGTGCTTGTCGTTATCTCTCTCGTTTCTAAAAATGCTCGTAACCCGTGAAATTCCAAACAGAGGATATGAGAGGGTCGCGTCAAATGTGGACAACCCTTCATAAACACAGGAAATCCTTTATCCAATTGTCACTCATCAATCAGTTGAAAGATATGGCATAAACCTTGCAGTATCCCTTTGCCATGAGAGGTTTGGATTTTTATAAATAAACAAAAGGAGATACACCATGGCAGACACAAAAGACAATAATAACAGCCAGGAAGGGTCGAGCACCCCGGTAGAGCGTCATCCCCCGGAAAGGGATGTTGAATTGGCGGAAAGCATGACTAAGGAAAGCCAAGCACCTAAGAAAACAATCGCGACACTAAATAAGCCCTTAATAAAAAAAGAAAAGGCAGCCGGTGATGATATGGAAAAATCAATGGGTCCTGTGGGCCTCGACATCGGTACCAGTCACATCGTAGCAGCTCAAAATTATCGTGACAATGTGTATACAGTTCAAGACCTCAATGCCTTCTTTACGGTGCCCAATGCAAAGTTTGCCAAAGATATCCTCAGTCAAAAAAAGATCAAATTTTATGAAAATTCAGACGAGTACTATATTATCGGTTCTTCGGCCCAAAGCTTTGCAAATATGTTCAATGTGAATACCCGAAGACCCATGAAAGATGGATTTTTAAGTCCAAAGGAGGATGTGGGCTTGAGTGTCATCACGGCCATCGTGGACTCTCTTGTTCACGAGCCGAAAGTTCCCGGTGAAGTTTTATGCTTCTCAATCCCCGGCGATCCCTTTGGCGGAGACGGGTCTGTCGTTTATCATGAGTCGGTTATCAGGGGATTTCTTGAGGATTTGGGCTACAAAGCCATACCCATTAACGAGGGGATGGCCACCGTATTATCGGAACTTTCAGAAGAAGACTATACAGGCGTTGGGATCAGCATGGGCGGCGGTATGTGCAACGTCTGCCTGTCCTACCTCTCTTTTCCGGTGGTCACTTTCAGTATCCAAAAGGCCGGAGACTACATCGACGAAATGGTGGGGAAAACCGTGGGAGAACCTGCGGCAAGGATAAAAACGATAAAAGAGGAAGAACTGGATCTCTCGAATAATTCCACAGACCGGGTATCAAAGGCGTTACATATTTTCTATGATGAAATCGTGTTGAAACTTCTCGACAGCCTCAGGCGGGTCATCATCTCGACGGACAAGATCCCCAAGATTTCTAACCCGATCCCGATCGTACTGAGCGGGGGAACGGCCATGCCGAAGGGGTGCAAAGACAAGTTTGAAACAGTGCTCAGGACGATCGACATGCCCATGAAAATCTCTGAGGTGCGCATGGCTGATGATCCCTTGAATACAACCGCCAAAGGGGCTTTGATCATGGCCATGACAGAGGCCGGGGCGTAGACGGGTGTGCTCAAGGGTTCTCGTTTTTTCAGCCGATGAGCTCAGGGGTAAGATTCTAAAAAAAGTCCTGGACCGAAAAGGCTTTGAATGTCTGATCTTCAACCGGATTTTGGAAACCGTTGATGAGATTGCCCGGCATTCTCCTGAAGTTGTGATTGTTGACACGGAAAGATGCATTTCTGAAGAGATAAACCACCTGAGAAATATTTGTCAAAAGGTGAAACATGAGACGGTGATCGTCCTTGGGAAGGAGGCCGTCATCGATCGTTTCAAACGGCCTCGTATCCGCAATAGCCTTTGTCTTTGTGATCCGATTGACCCTGAGCTTATTGCGGCAAAAATCGAAGAAATCGTCGCGTGGAAAAAAAAGAAGTGGAAACTCACGGATCGCGATGTGTTTGAAAAAAATTTGAAACATTTATTGCACCTGGATTGAACAGATTCGGGATTGGTTGCTTTTCCGTGGATAATGGGAAAAATATTACAGCCATCCTCGGGCCGAAAGGGGGGGTCGGAAAAAGTACAATTTCGGCGAACCTTGCCATTGCACTATCCCGTATGGGTAAAAAGGTTGTCGCCGTAGACCTTGACCTGGGCGCCTCGAACCTGCATGCGATTTTGGGCATAAAGGGGTCTTCGAAAAGTCTCAGCGATTTTATCCAAAATCGAGTCAAAAATTTGACCGATGTTGTTTTCATGACACCCATCGATGATTTAAGCATCATCTGCGGCGGGGATGATCCTGGTATCGCCAATATGCCCTATCAAAAAAAGATGAAACTCATCCGTCATCTCTCCTCACTAAACTACGACCAGGTACTTCTGGATATGGCCCCCGGGACCTCCTTCAATGCAGTGGATTTTTCCATCATCGCTCGACAGACCCTGCTGGTGACAACCAGTGAAGTACCTTCTCTTTTGAACGTGTACAGTTTCATCAAATCGGCCCTGTTCAGGCGTCTTACATTTTTCTTTAAGCACAACGAGCACTTCGATCTTTTGGAACTATTGGACCAGGCAAAGGAACCGGATAAGTATCCCCATCTCAAGACCATGGAGGGCTTTTTCCGTGAAGCCCGGCAGATAGATTTAGCTGCCACGGATTCGGCAAGAAAAATACTGACCCGCTTAAAACCCATTGTGGTCGTCAACAGGGTCAGAACGGATAGAGATGCAAGGGTAGGGGAAGTCATCAAAAAACTTCTAAGAGAATATCTGAGCATTGAGACCTCAGTGATCATGACGATCCGTGATGATGATGCTGTCGGCGATGCCATTGCAACGCTGAGCCCCGTAATGCTTGAGGCCCCGGATTCGCCGTTTTCTGAAGATATTCGAAAGATTGCATCCAACCTCTGTTAGTCAAAAGCTCCGATTCCCGCCTTGTCAAAAATTCAATAGCTATCAGCTATCGGTAAAACACTTTGAAAACGCAGACTTGGCTGAGGGCTGATCGCTGAAAGCTCCGGCTTTACTTTCTTTCAGGCGTGTCGTCATGTTGGCCTGAAAATTGCTTTTTACAAAGAGTCGGAATGGCTCTTACTATGCCGGCGCAGGTGCTCTAAGGGATGATGCGATGTATTATGGTAATTTTATAAAAAAAAAGAAGCCTCAGAAAATCGATAAGGTTGAGCGGGGTTCCATCGGTCTTGATATCGGAACATCCAACATTGTTGTATACAAAATGGGCAAGTCAGAGACGTCCGTGCAAATGGAGCCGAATGTCTTTCTAACCGTGCCGTCCCTCCCGCAAACAAAAAAAATTTTGAACGGGACTAATATCCCATTTTTGGAAAAAGAAAAGTCGCTTTATATCCTCGGGAACCGCGCAAAGGAGTTTGCAGGCATTACGGGGGAGCAAACCAGACAGCCGATGAAAAGCGGTATGTTGAATCTCGGGGAAGATGAAGGCATTAATGTTATACAGGCCATATTAAACAGGCTGATCAGGCCGCCTAAAAAAGAAAATGAACCATTGTGGTTCAGCGTACCAGGTAAATCCATTGATTCCCCGGAAGCTGATATTTTCAACGAATCGATCTTCAAAGCCTTTCTAACGAGCCTGGGGTATGCTCCACAACCGATCAATGAAGGCATGGCAGTACTCATTTCGGAACTATCCAATGGTCATGTTACCGGCATTGGTATCAGTATCGGCGGCGGGATGTGCAATATCTGTTTCGCGTATCTGTCCATCCCGGCGGTGACCTACAGCATTCAGATGGGCGGTGATTATATGGACAAAATGGTTGCCCGTTCCGTGGGCGAATCTCCCGCTAAAATCAAGTCGATAAAAGAAAATGGGCTGGACCTTTCGGGGAAGCCGAAAAACAACATAGAGCACGGGCTCCATGCCTGTTATGATAACCTCCTTCGCACAGTGGCAGAGAGTCTGGAACAGGTCTTGAGTACGTCCGACACTGTCCCGAAATTACGACAGGCCGTGCCGATCGTCTTAAGCGGTGGAACGGTTCTCGCGGCCGGGAGCCGTGAAAAATTTGCCTCCATAATTCAAAAAGTAAATCTTCCATTAGAGATTTCAGACATTGTTCTTGCTGAAAACCCCCTTCATGCTACGGCAAGGGGGGCCTATCTGAGGGCCGTGGGAAAAGGGTCTGGCTAAATTGAAACCAAATGTAGTCATATACGCTACAAACAAGGTACGGGGGCAGATTATCGCCAAGACCCTTTCTGTTTGCGGCATCAGAGCGGATCTCATGGGAGACCCGGATGCTGCAATCACCATGCTGGAGCGAGGGGAGTCAACGCTTGTCATCATTGACATCAACAACAGCTTTCATGACCATTTGTCGGTTGTCCAGGGCATTGCAGGAGTTTTCCCTGAATTTATCCTGGTCCTCCATAGCGACCCCATCGACCTTTCTCATCTCGTAAAAATGGGCCTGAAGGAAGACCAATGTCTGGGTGGGCCCCTGGACCCGGAAGCCGTTTTTCTGATGGTTCAGGATCTTTCCAAAAAGATAAAGACCAAATACGGGTATTACAATTTTCCAAAATCCTCGAAAACATTTACACGGCGTAAAAAAAAGAGACTGCTTGCCGCCAAAACTTACAGTCATCAATTCAATCAGGCCGTTTTTGGAGGGCAACCGGAACACATATTCTTAAAAAAAATGATTTCCCGAATTTATCCCGCGTTGCGGCCTGTATTTAACATTTTTTTGATTTCGCTAACCCTTTTCATCGGTCTTGTAGCGGGATATACATACTGGATTGTATCAACACTGCCGGACATCGATAAGCTTGATTCTTTCTCTCCCTATAAATCTTCCAAACTTTATACGAATGACAACATCCTATTAACAGAGCTGTACATCCAGCGACGCACTCCAGTGCCGCTCAGCAGGGTGCCCGAACATGTGAAAAAGGCCTTTATCGCCATCGAGGACGCCAGGTATTTCGAACACAGCGGCATTGACCTGATACGGATTTTGGGGGCCCTCTATGCGGATATCAGGGCAGGCCATTACAAGCAAGGGGCCAGTACCATCACCCAGCAAGTCGCCAAGATGATTTTTCTCAAACCTGAAAAGACAATTGTACGTAAAACCAGAGAAATTGCGATCGCGCTGAAGCTGGAAAAAAAGTTTACTAAAGACCAGATTTTTGAGTTCTATTTAAATCAGGCCTATTTCGGCGCCAGGGCATACGGCATACAGGCGGCCGCAGAAGCATACTTTGGAAAGGCAGTGGATGATTTGACACTGGAAGAGGGCGCGATGTTAGCAGGCCTGCCCAAAGCGCCGTCCGTATATTCACCCTTTGAGAATCCTGAAAAATGCCTGAAAAGGAGGACTTTTGTCTTAAAGCGCATGCTGGAAACCGATGCGATTGATAAATATCAATATAACCTGGCCGTGAATGAGCCTTTGCCGGATACATACCGCGGGAGAGTTTCCAATGCACCTTATTTTGTGGACTATGCAATCAAACGGTTAAAGGAGAGATTTGGAGACCAGCTCTTTACGGGTGGCCTTGAAATTTATACAACCCTTGATTACGGGATGCAGCAAATAGCGGAGGAAGCCGTCGAAAAGGGGGTGGCTGACCTTGAAACAAGGGGGGTGACGAATGTTCAGACCGCACTTGTCGCCATTGAGATCAAAACAGGAAAGATCAGGGCCCTTGTCGGCGGAACCGATTATGAGAAAAGCCAGTTCAACCGGGCTACCCAGGCAATGCGCCAGCCCGGTTCGGCCTTTAAACCGGTTGTCTATCTAACGGCACTTCTTAAAGGGTATCATTCCGACTCGGTAATTCAGGACAGGCCGATAACCTTAACCACGGAAGAAGATCCCAGGCCGTGGACACCTAAAAATTACAGCGGGGAGTATCGGGGCCCGGTAACAATGAAACAGGGCCTCGCCCTGTCACTCAACGCGGCCACTGTCAATCTGGCAGTACGGTTGGGCATCCGGGATGTGGTGAAAACAGCAAAACGTTTGGGAATCCGGAGCGAGATCTACCCGGTCTATCCATCCGCCCTGGGCGCATCGGAGATGACATTGCTTGAGCTCGTATCGGCCTATTCGACCCTTGCGACCGGAAAGCAGGTGGAACCCGAATGTATAGACCGCTTTATTGACAAAGGAACCATGTCCCTGCAGGAGCCTACGGGTGAGACGAAAACCGTGATCCCAAAAGCCGCTTTACACGAAATCCGCACAATGCTCGAGGCCGTCGTCAAGGAGGGCACGGGCAGAAGGGCGTTAAGCCTGAACCGGCCGATTTATGGGAAGACCGGAACCACGAACAATAACATAGACGCCCTTTTCGTGGGTTTCGATGACAAATATGCCGTCGGTGTCTGGGTGGGAAAAGACGACCGTGAACCCATAGGAGAAAAAGAGACCGGTTCCCGGGCGGCCCTGCCGATCTGGATAGAGTTTATGAAAAATGTCACCAGCCCCGAGACCGGGATTGCCTGCAAGGAAAAGGACATGTACACCGATCAAGGCGATTCCATGTCCTATGAGGGACCCAATTCATGGGTAGCCCGAATAAAGCACTAAATCCCCTGCTAATAGCATCTGGGTTCTTAGTTCGCAATCCGAACTATAAGAAAGGCAAAACATCCTAATATAATCAAAATTAGCATTTCCCTCAAATCCCTGACCCCTCGACCCCTTGTCGAAGATCCTGATAATCGATCAACTAATCTGTAGATGGTCCTTAAACTAACTGGAAATAACTTTAAAGATTTACTTCCCCAGTGCCGATGCTTCAAAGTAGTAAAAGTCTCAGGAAAAAGGCAAGCTTTTCGAAAGAGCGGGACGCAAAAGGTTTTTCATGGAAATTATTAAACTACAAAAGGAGAGATTGGTCATCAACCCTGACAATCCTGATCTATGCCAGGAAATTGAGCAATTTCTGTCTGACAGCGACACCCCGATCGAAAATATACCAGTGACGATAATCGTCAACCCTCCCATCAGGGCGGTCATCGAAAATGCCGGTGAGCTGTCGGAGATTCTCATTGAGCTCTCGGCTGCTTACCGTACCGAAGGGAACTATTTTATGGAATTATGCAATTCCTCAGCAGGTATCCTTGTAACATTCAAGATTGAACATACTCCCACATCTTTTACACATGAGATAGGCCACTGTTGAAACCTGTCATTTTTAAGTCCACGAAAGCGCTCTTAAGATCTCAAGATTTACCCTATCTCAAATACATCTTTGATATGTGCGCACCATGAATCTCCTGAATTTTACCCTTGCAATCAGAAACTGAAAATCTGAAGGGCCCCCTTTAAAGACCGGCCGTCCGCCTCAATCTTCGTCGATTATAGCCACAGGCCTGACCCAACCGGCGCCGGCCCTCTTGATTTTGATGGGAAAGCAACAGACCTTGAAACCCAGGGATCGTCCGATGGAGGAGAGGTTGGCCATTTTTTCCATATGACAATAGCCGATCTCGATCCCCGCGAAATGGGCCTCCCAGATAACTCTGGGGTCCTGGTTTTTCCTGAATTCCTCGGCTAAGAAGGGAAGGGGACGGTCCCAGCTCCAGGCATCGATTCCCACCACCTTTACCCCTTTCTCTGTAAGATAAAGGGTGCTCTTCCGGTCCATGCCCGCGCCCTTTACCAGGTAAGCTTCCGTACCCCAAAACTCTTCGGCCCCGGTCTGTATAAGGACGATGTCCAGGGGTTTGATCTCATATTGGATCCTGTCTATCTCTTTCTCAAGGTCCTCAACTGTAATCCTCTCTCCATCGGCCTTATGACGAAAATCGAGCAGGACCCCATCATTGAAGCACCACTCAAGGGGGATTTCATCAATGGTCAGGGAGGGTTTCCCACGGTCCATGGAGGGATGATAATGGTAGGGTGCGTCCAGATGGGTGCCGCTGTGACTGGTGAGGGTCAAGAACTCTATGGCCCAACCCATTCCACCGGGTAGCTGCTCCTTTTGGATGCCGGGAAAGAAATCCTTCATCTGTTCAGCTCCCTGGGTGTGATCCACATAGTCGATCTTGGGGATCATGATGGGCGGGTCACTGGGAAGCCCCGGCTCAATGCTTATGCTCAGATCAATAAAACGCTTTCTTCCCAAAATTTCACCTCCCTCTGCCTTTTAAAATATCTTCAAAGCCCTGTTGATGTTTAATAATTTTCTACAACTTGGGGACAGATATGTGAAGGAAAAAGGAATGGTCCGATCCATATTCGGCACTTCAAGACCAAAGCATCAAGCTATCAGCTATAGATTTTTTGCCATGAAGGCCTTGAAGGCATCCAGGCATTTCTCGATTTCGT
>CAZGIZ010000141.1:0-11906 GCA_964526655.1 uncultured Desulfobacteraceae bacterium
CATGGCGATCTTGTTCCTTGATTCACGGCAATCCGCATAGAGCCTGATCATGGTGTTCATGATATCATTGTGATCCTGTCGCGTGACCTTGGAGATAACGTTCTGTTTGAGCCGGCTCAGGGAGCCGAAGGGGTCAATGACCCCGTTATGGAGATAGAACTGCCCTTCCGTGATATAACCCGTATTGTCCGGGACTGGATGGGTGACATCATCGCCGGGCATGGTAGTGACGGCTAAGATCGTGATGTCTCCGAGGCCTTCCATATCCACGGCCTTTTCATACCGCGATGCGAGCTGGGAATAGAGATCGCCCGGGTAGCCCCGGTTGCTCGGGATCTGTTCCATGGAGATGGAGATCTCTTTGAGGGCGTCTGAAAAATTGGTCATGTCTGTCAGGAGGACCAGGACCCTTTTCCCCGCCTCGGCAAAGCGCTCCGCCACTGCGAGGGACATATCGGGCACGAGCAGGCACTCCACCACGGGGTCCGAGGCCTGGTGAATGAACATGATGACCCTGTTCATGACCCCGCTCTCTTCAAAGGTCCGCCTGAAAAAGGTAAAATCGTCGAACTTGAGCCCCATCCCCCCGAGGATGATAATGTCCGCCTCAGCCTGCATCCCCACCCTCGCCAGGACCTGGTTATAGGGCTCTCCGGGGATGGAAAAAATGGGGAGTTTCTGGCTGACCACCAGGGAGTTGAACACGTCGATCATGGGGATGTTCGTCCTGATCATCTGCTTCGGGATGATGCGGTTGGCCGGATTGAAAGACGGGCCCCCGATAGGGATCTCCTCTTCAAGGGGTTCCGGCCCCCCGTCAATGGGGGTCCCGCCGCCGCTGAAGATCCGGCCTAACATGGAAGGGCCGTACTTTACCTGCATGGGACGGCCGAGGAACCTGACCCTGTCATCGGTGGAGAGGCCCTTTGTCCCTCCAAAGACCTGGAGGGCCACGGTGTCCCCGGAAATCCTGATAACCTGGCCCAATGTCTTTTTACCCGGTGACTCGATTACGGCCAGTTCCCCGAGGCCGATCCCCGAGGCGTTTAAAGATGCTATATTTCCCGTGATCTCACGTATCCTGGTGATTATCTCCCTCATGATTCCGACTCCTCTAAAAATTCATTGATCTGATTTTCGTAATTCTTGAACTCTTCACCCTCCAGGTCGGAGGAGTTCCAGTTCCTGATGAGGGCCGTCAACCGGAAGAAGATGTTCCTGGCATCTTCCTTGTCCTTGGCCTTTATCTCCTTGCGCAATACCCGGTTAAGTATATTGAAGACGTGGACCTGTCGCTCCATGGTATTATAGGCGTCCACCGTGTCAAAGGCGTTTTGCTGCAGATAGACGGCGTCCAGGAATTCCGCCTTGAGATACACTATAAAATCGGCAAGGGACGTGCCTTCCTCGCCCACGACGTCCATCCGCTTCTTTATCTCATTGCCCTCGTTGATAAGCCGCTGGGCCTCCCTTACTTTGGCGATCCAGGAGGGATCCATCTTGTCAAGGGTCTCCCGCATCTGGTCCAGGTATTTCGACCATGAGATAAGGGGGTCGATAGCAGGGAAGCGCCTGGCATTGGATCTGGCCCATGTAAGGCCCAGAAAGGCTCCAACAACGGCCAATGTGCCCTGGGTCACGGGCTCTTCAAAGTTTCCTCCTGCGGGGGAGACGGTCCCGATGATGCTGACGGAGCCCTTTGAGCCGTCATTCAACTGGACAAGTCCCGCTCGTTCATAAAAGTCCGCGATCCTGGACTGGAGGTAGGCCGGGAAGGCCTCTTCCCCTGGGATCTCCTCCAGGCGGCCGCTCATCTCCCGGAGGGCCTGGGCCCAGCGTGACGTGGAGTCCGCCAGGATAAGGACGCTGAGCCCCATCTGGCGGTAATACTCGCCCAGGGTGACCGCCGTATAGATCGAGGCCTCCCTGGCCGCAACGGGCATGGAGGAGGTGTTGCAGATGATAATGGTCCGTTCCATGAGGGTCTTTCCCGTATATGGATCGATCAGGTGAGGGAAGTCCCGCAGGGTCTCGACCACCTCGCCGGCGCGCTCCCCGCAGGCCGCCACAATAATGATGTCCACGTCCGCGTAACGTGAGATAAGCTGCTGGAGCACGGTCTTGCCAGAACCAAAGGGACCGGGGATGCAGGCCGTGCCCCCCTTGGCCACGGGATAGAAGGTGTCCACAATGCGGCACCCTGTTACCAGCGGCTCCACGGGCAGAAGACGCTCTTTATATTGTCGCAGGGCGATTTTGATGGGCCATTCCTGGATCATGGTGAGATCGTGACTCTTGCCCGTCTCATCTTCCACCCGGGCAATGACATGCTCCACGGTGTAGGCGCCCTTGCCGACCACGTCCTTCACCTCGGCCCGGCCGATGAAGTTGAAGGGCACGAAGACCTTGTGGGTGAAGATGCCTTCGGGCACGGTCCCTAACACATCCCCGGCCTCCACTCGATCCCCCTTTTTGACTGCCGGCGTAAACTCCCATTCTACCCGGCGGTCGAGGCCTTCCAGGTAGACCCCCCTCTTGAGGAAAAGGCCGCACTGGGCGGCCAGTTGCGGAAGCGGGTTCTGGAGACCGTCATAGATCCGGCCCAACAGGCCGGGACCTAATTCCGCCACAAGGAGGTCCCTTGTGAATTCCACCCTGTCTCCCACCCTGACGCCCCGCGTGTCCTCAAAGGCCTGCATGTCACAGAGATCATCCCTTACCCGGATTACCTCGCATTTTAACCGGCTCTCACCCGTGATAACGAAAGCCACTTCATTCTGTCTGACATGTGTGTCAAAAGAGGCGGTGAGCATGTTGCCGTATCCCGCCAGTATCTTTCCCTCAGCGTGCGACATTTTACTATTCCTCCAATTGCCTGACGATTTCCATGCCTGCCTCCTCATTAAGCGTGAGGTTTCGCTCCAGGATATGGAGCTTTAAGAGGTAGGCGAGGACCACGTCAAATTGAAAATCCATATGCCCGGTCATCCCATCGATAGTGTTCCAGAGGATTTCCTGAGCGGCTTCCTCTATTTCCAGGGGCGTCCTGGCACGGCTCAGCCGCTCGATCCAGGGATATTCAGAGGCCAGGCCAAAGTCCTCGGATGCGCTGCGGCCAAGGAGGTCAGCCAGTTCGTCTTCTCCAAGGACATGATCGGACGGCAAAACCCCTTTTCTCCTGGCCCTCAGTGCAGCGATGATGTTGCGCATATCCTTTTCAAAGCGCAGGTAGTCCCTGAGAAAAGGACTTGCGCTACGTTCCAGGGCATAATTGTAATAGGAATCATACATCCGCCCCACCAGCCCGGGCGACGGACCTTCGGTCATGTAAATATCAAAGGTCTCTTCAAGGAATTCGGGGACATCCCGGGGAGACCTTATCTGTTCCTTCCAGAAATCCCTTCCATAGAGGCTGTATTCCAATTCCACATCTTTGCCCGACCACAGCCGTTCGATCTGCAGGATATCGCCCTCCAGTAGAATCAGCTCGATTTCGGCCCAGTCCCTGTCAGTGAAGAGGTGTTTTTCTTCAATGAGGTCAGAGAGGTGAATTTTTATCTTTCTGTCATCTCTCTGGATATCAGGGAGAAAAGAGACAAGGAAATAGTACTTCATTTTTTGCCGAGCCCCTTGATATCAATGGTCTTGAATAGCCCGTGGAACCGGGGTGAGAGGTATCTCAGGAAAAGCTCAAGAAAGGCCTCGTCCGTAAAATCCAGCCTCACCACCCCGTCGCTTGTGCCTATTATGAAACCGAAGGCAACCCCGTCGCTCTCTATTTCCAGGGCAAGCCGATCCCCGTCGAGTTTTCCGGGAAGAGAATTGATCAATTCCATGGCAAAGCCTTCAAGCTTCTCCCTCATCTCCCCGGATACCAGGACGCTCAGGTCATTTTTCCCTTGCCCAATGTACTCTTGGACGCAGGCGGTCATGAGGTCTTTCAGAAAATTGGCATCCCCCAGGTCTTCTGAAATTTTTTCCCTCATGGGAAGGGTGATGAGATTTTCTTCTATCACCCTTTTAAGGTCGGTCAATAACTGGGAGGCCGCAATCTCCATGGAAGAGTTGAGCTGCCTGAGGCTCCTTTCCGCTTCATCTTTGGCCTGAGCCACAATTGTTTCAGCGTCGGACCTGGCCTTGGCAAGGATATCACCGGCCTTTTGATTCGCCTCTTCGATGATCTGGCGGGAGGCCTCCTCGCCGCTTTCTACACCCTGGCTTTTTAGCGTGTCTATGATCTCCTGCAGTTTGGTATCAGTCATATCAATTATCCCCCATTAATCCGAATCGTTTTTAAAACAATATCATGAAGGCATGTTTTTTTATTTTATAATTAATCCGGGCATGTCCAAATCGAGCAATAGCTCAGGAAATTCCTGGATTTCTTCCCTTTGGCAAGCTCACTGTCCCAGGCCTGTCGAAGGACTTTCGCAGGGCCTTTCCCCGTGAAAAGAGGGAGAATGACAATATGTTAGCCCTAAGGTCATTTTTCGGTTTTCGGGGAATCCAATTATATCTGCCCGGAATTATTGAGAAGTTGCTCAGCAGTCAGCCGATGCCCTGGTTTTGATGACTTTTATCCCCACCCCTGGCGGGAGTGGATGCTGAGTGCCGATAAAGCGCCCGTCCTCCGCATTAGCTTGCTATGGAAGGCGGGCTACGGAGGATGGAAATCTGGAAACATTAGTTTATGCATAAAAAAATATCAAGATATTTTATATGGCCTTTGCCTCGCATATGGCGTTGCATGACTGGCAGTCCTCGTTACAGGGCTCTATATGGATATCAATATCCGCCCCTTCAGGAAAGAGGTTTTTGACATCAGCTTCCATATGGAGCGCTATTGTATGGGCCTCGGACACGGGAAGGGCCGGCGGTACCCCGAGGGCCAGGCGGATACGGTGAATTCCACCGGAAGAAATGACCTCCAATTCGTGTATACCGGCAAAGGATCCCTGATGCTCTCCAACAAGCTTTCTGATCCGCTCCCTGTCGTCTTCGTGAATGGCCTTTTGCCAACCGTTGCCGGGCCTGAGGGATAAGACCGTTTCTTTTACATCGGGGAAGCATGACTCCAGATGTCTTGTAATGTCTTTCGTGAGGACCCGGCTCTCGGCAAGCGTGACCTTGGGATCAAGCAGAAGGTCAGCCTCTACCCTCAAATCGTTCCTGTAGCGAAGGGCTCTGAAGTCCCTGATATCCCTCACCCGCTGGTCTTTTAACAGCTCTTCGCGCATGCACCTGACCTGTTCGTCTTCTTCAGGCAACGCCACGATATGTTCCGAAGGTTCAACATGCACAAGGACCCTTGCTCCGGCCACCGCCCCTTCAATCGCGGCCTTAAGCTCATGGCTGATTACATGACCCTGCTCCAGAGATATGCCGGGCCTGCATCCCATGTGGAGGTCTATATGCAGGATACCGCCTGCCCGCCGCGTGCGCAGTTTGTGAAAATCAAGGCCCCGGCCGCGGAATTTATCCATAATGGAATTGATCTGAATCATCTCGCCGGCTGATGCCGATGCGTCTATCAATGGGAGGAAACTCTTCCTGATTATCCTGTAGGCCGTGGAAAGTATAAGGAGCGCCACTCCTATGGCGATAGCAGGGTCAAGCCATAAAATGGACAATCCCCAGAGCCTTTGAACGAGAGTTATGATTAAAAGACCGGCAAAGACTCCCAAAGATGTATATACATCCGTATAGAGATGCGCGGCATCGGCCTCGAGGGCCACGGAACGGTTCTCTGTTGCGGAGCGCTTGAGCAGGGTCGCGACAATAAGGTTCAGACCGGCGGAAACAGCCATGACCAGCGCGCCCGGTCCCAGGTGTCTCAGTTCGACACCCTGTAAGAGCTTATTCACGGCCTCATAGATGATCCAGACCGCCGCCAGAAAGATCAAGGTCCCCTCAATTACGCCCGAGACATTTTCGATCTTCTCATGACCGTATTGGTGACCCCTGTCAGGAGGCCGGTCGGACATATGGACAGAGAAAGTGGCGATGATCGCTGCAATAAGATCAATGGCCGAGTGGGCGGCTTCGGATAGTATGCTCACCGAGCCTGTTAAGAGACCTGCTGCGAGTTTGGCAGACGTAAGGAAGGTATTGCTTCCCACGGAGAGCCATGCAACGCTTTTTTTATTTGAGATAAATCCCATGGAGATTTAGCCTTTAATGTGTATTCTATCAAGTCTAATTCAAAAAGCCTTAAATTTCAAAACAATCATTGAATAAAGAGCGAATTTCAAACGAAGGGGTGATCCTTAACGTCTCGTAAATTTTGTAACTACCTGATATCAGGATTTTTCTAAGGGCATATTGCCAATGTCGGGCAGATTCCCATCAACCAATCATTCCGATGAGCAAAGCGAATTCTTCCGGTTGATGAGTACGATTCAAGTTAAAATACAAAAAGATCTAATTTATTAAAAACCTTTAAAAGTGTGTACATAAGAGATTTCAATCCTCAAAGTCAGGTATTCGGCCATCACCCTTTTCTCAAGGGGATATCTACCGCGTTAGTCAGTAATGACTTAAAATTAGAGGTTTATTATACTCCCAGGAGATTCCCATGGATTCGCGGGCATAAACCTCTAATTTTAAGTCATGGCAAAATCTTGTGGAATTCTCAAAGAGATATCCCCTTTCGAAAAAGCTCATGGCCTCGCCTGACTGTAAGAACCGATTCATAAAAATACAGACTTACATAAATTTTTAAACATTAGTATTTTATTTGAGGTACTCATTAACCGGAAGAACCGCAAAGCGAGATGTCTTGATCTATCCCCAGTACCGGACCAGTAAGGGGGAGATAACCAGGGAGATGACCGACATCAGCTTGATAAGGATGTTCATTGTGGGACCGGATGTATCTTTGAAGGGGTCCCCGACCGTATCCCCTATGACAGCCGCCTTGTGAGAGAAGGAGCCCTTTCCGCCGAGGTTCCCTTTTTCAATGTATTTTTTGGCGTTGTCCCACGCCCCGCCCGCGTTGGACATAAACAGGGCCAGGAGCACTCCCACGACGTTTGCCCCCACCAGGAAGCCCCCAAGGGCCTCTTTCCCGATAATAAACCCGACGGCAAGGGGCGACAATACTCCCACGAGACCGGGCGCGATCATATTCTTGAGGGCGGCCCTCGTGGCAATGTCCACGCATGTGGCAGGGTCCGGCTCCGCCTTTCCCTCGAGAAGCCCCCTTATCTCCCGGAACTGTCTCCGGATCTCCTCGACAATCCGGAAGGCCGCGCGGCCGACCGCCTTCATGGTCATGGCCGCGATCACGAAGGGAATGACAGCGCCCAGAAAGAGCCCGATAATCGTGTAGGGGTCGGTGACATCAATACGCGCTACCCTGGCGGACTGGCTGTAGGCCACGAACAGGGAAAGGGCCGTAAGGGCGGCCGATCCGATGGCAAAGCCCTTGCCGATTGCCGCCGTGGTGTTGCCCAGTGCGTCCAGGGAATCCGTTATACTCCGGGTCTCAGGGCCAAGCCCCGACATCTCCGAGATCCCGCCGGCATTGTCAGCGGTCGGGCCATAGGCATCCACGGTCATTGTGACCCCCACCGTAGAGAGCATACCCACTGCGGCGATGCCAATGCCGTACATTCCAGCGGCCATGTAAGCGATATATATGGCCAGGCAGATCCCGCAGATTGGCAGCAGGGTGCTTGAAAACCCCACAGACATACCGGAGATGATTACCGTGGCGGCTCCTGTTTGAGCGGATTCGGCAATCTGGATTACTGGCCTGCTTGACGTATAATACTCGGCCAGGAGCCCGATCACCATACCGACAACAAGGCCGCTCAACACGGCCCAGAATACGCCGATAGGGAGCCCGAGGCCCTTGTTGATTACCAGGGTGAACAGGATAAGGATCGCCCCTGAAATAAAGGTGGAATACCGCAGGGCGGCCTGGGGACTGATATTTTTCAGGACCTTAATGGAAAGGATACCGATCAAAGAGGCGATAAGCCCTCCCATGACAATCAGGACGGGCATGGCCATGTATATATATTTTATGGACCACTCACCGGTCCCCTGGGGAAAATGTTTCAGCACATTGTCCCCGAGCGTCATGGTGGTGGCAATGGCGATAGTCGCGATGATTGCGCCCACATAGGACTCGAAGATATCCGCTCCCATCCCGGCGATATCGCCCACGTTGTCTCCCACGTTATCGGCTATGACACCGGGGTTTCTCGGGTCGTCCTCCGGGATGCCCGCCTCCACCTTTCCGACAAGGTCGGAGCCCACGTCCGCGGCCTTGGTAAAGATTCCGCCTCCCATGCGGGCGAAGAGGGCGATGGAGCTGGCCCCCATGGCGTAGCCATTGATGTACAGGGCGGTGTCAGGGGCCCCGCCCCAGATCCAGAACCACACGCCGACCCCGAGGATTCCGAGGCTTGCCACGGACAGTCCCATAACCGAGCCGCTCAAATAGGAAACGACGAGCGCCCTGCCAAGGCCGTACTGATTTGCCGCCCAGGCAGTACGTGAGTTGCCCTTTGTGGAAGCCCTCATCCCGAAATAGCCGGCGAACATGGAACAGAGCGCGCCCGTTACAAAGCACAGGGCGGTCCAGAAGTTGATTCCTATGGTGATGAGGATGAACATGGCCAGCACAAAGACTGCGAGGGTCGAGTACTGGCGCCTGAGGAATGCCATGGCCCCCGTGTAGATGTAACCTTCAATCTTCTTCATCAGATCGGTCCCGTTAGGCTGTTTCCCTATCCACCGGTAGACAAGCACGGCGATAATAAGCCCGAAAATCCCCAGAAAGGGAGAGTAGTCAGTCATGGATGACATTTTTTCCACCTCCTTATTTCGTTCCTTGGTGCTTCGATTCTCAATTATGGTAACATATTTTACAACGCTGCTCCCTTCTTGTTTCGGAAAGGCCTCACTGCGGTAAGGGTCGGCTTCCCCCTTTGATGTAGGGAGCCCTTTATTTTTCTTCTCCTTGCGGGCCATATATAGACGATGGGGCTGGCGACAAACACTGACGAATATGTCCCCACCACGACTCCTATGGTCAGGGCAAGGGCAAAATCCCGTATCAGGATGCCGCCAGTCAGAAGTAGGGCGGCCAGGACCATAATGACCGTGATGGAAGTGATGATCGTCCGGCTGAGCACCTCATTTATGCTCAGGTTAATCACGTCTCCGAGGTCCTTTCTGCTTTCTTTCCTGAGATTCTCGCGGATCCTGTCAAAGACGACGACCGTATCCGTAAGGGAATACCCGGCGAGGGTGAGCAGGGCCGTAACAATGAGGAGCGTGATTTCCTTGTTCAGGATGTAAAAGATGCCCAATACGGCAAGGACGTCATGAAAGGTGGCGATGGCCGCGGCCACTCCGAAACGCAGATCGAAACGCCAGGCAAGGTAGAAGATTATTCCTGCCAGTGATATGGTAATGGCCAAAAGGGCCGCCTTTTTCAGGTCCCTGCTGACCGAGGCCCCGATCTCCGCCTTGCTTTCAAGGGCAAAGGCGTTTTCCGGGAATGCCTTGGCGAAGAGGGACAGGAAACGATCAGAAGAACTGCCTCCCGCCGAAGGCCCGGAGTCCCTGAGCCGCACAATCAGAATTCGCTCTCCGGGCACTTCCTGGAGCTCATAATCCCTGATCTGATTGGCGTTTAAGACAGCTCGTATGTCTTCAAGACGAAAATTTTTATGGGCCCTGAACTGCATCAATGTCCCGCCGGCGAAATCCACGCCCAGATTGGCCTTCCCCCTGGAAATCTGGACAAAGGAGAAGAGCCCAAGGAGCACAAGTACAGAGGACAGGGCAAAGGCCGCCCTGCGGAGTCTGATAAAGTCTATCCGCGGCCGCTTGATGATCTGCAGGAAACCCACGGCCTTGAAGAGTTTTTTGGGGATCAGATAGTCATATACGGCCCTTGTGCCGTAAAGGGCGGTAAAGAGATTAAGAATCACGCCGATGCTC
Source organism: uncultured Desulfobacteraceae bacterium (assembly GCA_964526655.1). Lineage (GTDB taxonomy): Bacteria > Desulfobacterota > DSM-4660 > Desulfatiglandales > HGW-15 > CAZGIZ01. Next base: position 9,961 of record CAZGIZ010000141.1, read on the forward strand.
AGGGTGACGGCGAATCCCTTTATGGGCCCGGTTCCGAAGAGGAACAGGGCAAAGGCGGTGATGAGCGTGGTAACGTGTGAATCAATGATGGTCCTTAAGGCCTTGTCGTATCCCCCCTGGACCACGCTGCGGACAGGCTTTCCCAGGGCCGCCTCTTCCCTCATGCGCTCAAAGATCAGCACATTGGAATCCACGGCCATTCCAATGGAGAGGATGATTCCGGCAATGCCCGGGAGGGTCAGGGTGGCGTGGAAAAGGGATAGAACCGCTATCATGAGGATCAGGTTGAGCAGCAGGGCAAAATTGGCAATGGCCCCGGAGAGCCTGTAATAGATTATCATGAAGGCAACCACCAAAAGGGTGCCCAGGATAGCGGATGTGACGCCCTTTTCAATGGAGTCCTTTCCCAGGGAGGGTCCCACAGTGAGATTCTGCACAATCTCGACAGGAGCGGGCAGCGCGCCCGCCCGGAGGACTATGGCCAGGTCTCCGGCCTCTTCAGGCGTAAAGGATCCTGTGATCTGGGCCCTGCCTCCGCCTATCCTTTCCTGGATCACGGGGGCGGACTGGACCACGTCGTCCATGATGATGGCGACTTGCGCCCCTACGTTTTCTTCTGTTATCCTTTCGAAAAGCCTGGCCCCCCTTGAATTAAAGGTTATTGATACATAGGGCCGGTTAAAATTACCCCCGATCTCCTCCCTTGCAGTCTTGATTGCCTCCCCGGTCATCAATACCTTTTTCCTAAGTACTATGGGGACGGTTAAAGCCGTTCCCGATTCCCTGTCCGCCTTATGAAAGGGATACACATCATCCGCTGAAGAGATGTGTCCTCTGAGGAGGCGGGCGACCTCTTCATGGGTGAAGTTTTCAGGGAGTCTCCCGGATCTGACGGCCTCAGAGACAAGACGCTCGATATCAGAGTTATCATGGGGATCCACTAATTTGAACTCAAGCTGGGCCGTCTTTCCTATAAGATCTATGGCCCTCTGGGTATCCCTGATCCCGGGCAACTGCACGACTATCTCATCCCGTCCCTGTCTTATGATCAGGGGCTCTGCAACGCCGAACTGGTCGATCCGGTTGCGGATAATCTCAAGGCTCTGGGCCACGGAATTCTCTCGGATATCCCGAACCTCGTCTTCCTTAAGACCCAATTCCATATCCGTTCCCTCCTCTCCCCGGACAGGGGCAAAGGAGGTCAAATCGGGAAATTCCTCTCTCAGGGCTTTCTCAACCCCGGCCCTCTCCTCCGGGCCCTCCAATTCAAGGCGCAAACGATTCTCTCCCGCGTATTCTATATTTTTGAAGGGGATTTTTCTTTTTCTAAGGACATCCTTCAGGTCCTCGGCAGCCACTTCAAGGTGGTTTTGAAGCGCGCGAGGCAGGTCCACCTTCAGGAGGAGATGCATGCCTCCCTGGAGGTCCAGTCCGAGTCTCATGCCCTCGCCTGGGAGTATTGACCCCCACCACCCCGGGAGGTTTTTAGTCATTGAGGGGATGGAAAACAGGACGGCCAGGACCACAAGGATTGCAAGGAAAATGAGTTTATAGTGGATTTTTTTAATCATGATTATACCTTTTATTTATGCCTTACAATGAGGTTCGCAACCGTATCTCTCTTCAAGGGGATATCTTTATGTTATATTCTTCCCGGGGCCGGCGGGATCAGGAGTTATACCTATCCCCTGCCTTGCAGTACCATTAGTCATCATAATAATGGCAATAAATATGCCATTATTTTAACATATTTAAATAACTTGATTTTTCGGAAACGATAATACAAAGGAAAGGCTTTTTTAATTCCGAATCTACCGGAGGCCATCTGCACGCGGTCCTCCGCGCGGCGGGAATTGAGGATAACTTACCGGAATGTAAGGTAATTTATTAATAAGAACTGGTAATTCCCTTTCCTGTTCCTTAGGGAATCAGCAGTTCCCAAATTC
>CAZGIZ010000142.1:0-11882 GCA_964526655.1 uncultured Desulfobacteraceae bacterium
CTGACTCCTGTCTTCCTTGGCACGACGAAGCCTCCGGCGTAGGCGGCTGACCTCTGTCTCTCGCCAAAACGCCGAGAACGCCAAGGGATTTGATAATATAATTTTTCTCTGCATCCTCCGCTTGTCCCGCCATAGCCTTGGCGGAGGCGGATGAAAAGCCTTGATCAATATCCGAAATTTAGTTAATTTTTCATCAATCTTCAAAATAATTTCAGCCTCCGGACTGAACCCCTCACTGTTCACAGATGGGAAAAGATATTTGAAAGTATTTTAGAACCGGCGTTCCCTTTCTCACGATACTGCCCTTTTGGGCCTGATCCCTTATTTAAGAGTTAACCCCGAGATAATATGCTCAAAAAATAGGATATTAATATTATCAATAAGTTGTCTATTTAAGCGTTTGATTTTGGAAATGCACTTTTCGTGTAAGAGACAGCTATATGATTGGAAAAATAAGCCCTTTTGTGATAGGAATTTCACCAGAAATTCCACACGTAACCCGAATCAGAAGAAAATTTAGTCGCGGGCAATTGATAATCTATTAACCAAAATGAAGAGCAGATTTTTTATTTCCCTTGTTAATAACTTGCCTGGAAAGAGGTATGAAGTTCCGGAAATCTTTTTCACTTCTCATGGTACATGATTATTGGCTGATTTAGACTCCAGAGAAAACAAAGTTATTCATATAAAAGATTGGCCGAAAGCAGAGCAACCCAGAGAGATGCTCCTTGAAAAGGGAGTTGAGGCTTTGAGTGATGCGACACTTTTAGCTATTCTTTTGAGAACCGGAAGGCAGGGGAAGAATGCTGTTGCACTCGCCCGGGAAATGCTCCTGGAATTGGGCGGATTTCAGGGGCTCATGTCGGCTTCCTATGAGGACCTCATAAAGATAAAGGGTATTGGAAAGGCCAAGGTTGCGCAGATCCTAGCTGGTATGGAAATCGTAAAAAGACAGCTCCGGCAACCTTTGAAAAGGATGAATGTTATTAAAAATCCTGATGTCCTTTTCGAATACCTCAACGTTTCCATGAGTCATTTGAATAGAGAGGAGTTGAGGCTTCTTCATTTGAACCGAGCGAAGAAGTTAATAGCGGAGGAAGTTTTGTTTAAAGGGACTGTAGACATGTCCGTGATATATCCCCGTGAAATTGTAGAAACTGCTTTGAGGAAAAAAGCCTCCGCCTTAATATTGGCCCATAACCACCCCACGAGCACACCAGAAGCAAGTGACGAAGATATCCAGTTAACCAAATCGCTTGTCCAGGCCTGTTGGATTGTTGACATCCCTATCCTCGATCACATCATCATTGGTCAGGGAGATTTTATGAGTATGAAAAGAACCTATCCTGAAATCTTCGAAGGAGATAATAACACAGCATGAGGAAATTGACCCTGGCCAAACTCGAAAACCACCTTTTTGCTGCAGCCGATATTTTACGCGGAAAGATGGACGCCTCTGAGTTCAAGGAATACATTTTCGGCATGCTTTTCCTGAAACGATGTTCTGATGTGTTTGAAGAGCAATATGAAAAAATCATCAAGACAAACCTGGCCAGAGGACGCTCTGAGGCTGAGGCGAAAAAAAGGGCCGAGAACCGGGCCCTGTATGCAGGTTCTTTTTATGTTCCCGAGGCTGCGCGCTGGGATAAGATTAAGCACTTTCATCGTGGCATAGGCGATGAGTTAAACAAGGCCCTGGAAGCGCTGGAACAAGAAAACCGTGTACTGGATGGTGTCCTGGCCCATATTAGCTTTACCCGCCAGGCGGGCAAGACCAGAATTCCTGACCAAAAATTACGTGATCTGATTAACCATTTCAATATCTATCGTCTGAGAAACGATGATTTCGAATTTCCAGACCTTCTCGGAGCGGCCTATGAATACCTGATTTCTGAATTCGCCGATTCCGCCGGTAAAAAAGGAGGGGAATTTTATACGCCCCGGGATGTAGTGCGGCTAATGGTTCGGCTTATCAAACCCCAGGAAGGCATGCGGATCTATGATCCCTGTGTGGGCTCAGGCGGTATGCTGATCCTGTCCAAGCAAAATGTTGAAGAGCGTGGCGGCAACCCTTTTAACCTCAGGCTCTATGGCCAGGATAATAACGGCGGGGTCTGGTCAATGTGCAAAATGAACATGATTCTGCACGGCATTCCCGATGCGGATATACAAAATGATGACACGCTCTGGAATCCCCTTCACATGGACGGCGGCGAGCTGATGCGTTTCGACCGGGTGATTACTAATCCCCCTTTCAGCCAGAATTATACCCGGGACGGCATGAAATTTCAGGAAAGATTTCGCTATGGCTTTTGCCCGGAGACAGGTAAGAAGGCCGACCTTATGTTCCTGCAGCACATGATTTCTGTTTTAAGGACCAACGGCATGTTGGCCACGGTCATGCCCCATGGCGTCCTTTTTCGGGGCAGTGTTGAAAAAGAGATACGCAAAGGAGTTATTAAAGACGATTTGATAGAAGCCGTGATCGGATTGCCGCCCAATCTGTTTTACGGCACGGGGATTCCGGCCTGTATTCTGGTGTGCCGGGCTAAGGGATCAAAACCAGAAGAACGAAAAGGCAAGATCCTGTTCATCAATGCGGATGCTGAATACTATGCCGGCCGCGCCCAGAATTATCTGCGACCGGAACACATTGAAAAAATAACTTCTGCCTTTGACGCCTTTGCCGATATTCCCGGTTATGCGTCAGTGGTTTCCAGAGGCGATATCAAAGCAAACGACTGGAACCTGAACATCCGCAGGTACGCGGATAATGCCCCGCAGCCTGAACCCCATGACGTGAGGGCTCATCTTTTGGGCGGGGTGTCAAAGGCTGAAGTGGAAGCGAAAAAGGATTTGCTTTCCGCGCATGGGCTTCAAATAAAGACCATATTTGTGGAAAGGGACAAGGACTATTACGACTTCGATCCGGATATTAAGGACCGGGGAGAAATAAAAGTAAGGATCGAAAACGGCCGGAGCATAAAGGCTAAAGAGAAGAAGATGATCGAGGCATTTAATGATTGGTGGCAGGAAAACCGGCGATATTTGATTGGTCTTCCTGAATCCAGGAAGCTCATGGAGGCTCGCACGGACCTGCTGGAGGCCTTTGTCAGTAAACTTACTCCCATCGGATTATTAGACCGTTTCAAGGTGGCAGGGGTGATCGCCACCTGGTGGAATGAAATCCAGTACGACCTCAAAACACTTGTAGCCCAGGGCTTTGACGGCCTTATTGATAGTTGGGTGGAAACCATCGAAGGAACTCTCGAAGAAAATAGGGGAAACCACATTGATGAATTGGCCGAAGACCCGCTGGTTTTAAGTCTCCTGCCCAACTATTTGAAAGAACTTGAACAAGGCAGGCAGGATGTGCTGAACCTCGAACAGGAAAAAGCAGCTTTCGAAGCGGGTGACATTGAGGAGGAAGATGAACTTGAAGAGGGAGAGACCCGGCCCAATTTTGCCAAACAACTGAAAGATCAGATCAAAAAACTCAAACATGAAATCAAAGAGGATCAAAAGCAAATCAAAATCCTCACCGGTTCAGCAAGGCAAAAGGGATCAATAAAATTTCTCCAAGCACAGGGTGAAGATATCAAGGCCCTGGAGTCGCAATTGAAAGAGCTGAAAGAGAAAGTGAATCCCATTGAAGTGAGGATCAAAGAGCTTGAAGAAAAACTCAAGCCCTATGATGAGATACTCGAAAAACTGAAGGCGGCAAGGAAACAGTTGAACGACCTTAAAAGAAAATTCATTAAACGGTTGAATGAGGCACGTGCTGCACTTTCAAAGGAAGAATGTCGGGAGCTTGTGCTGGATATCCTCAAAGAAAAACTTGAAGGGCATTTGAATAATTACGTGTCCGACCATAGGCAAAAGGTGACAACTGCGGTTGAAAATTGGTGGGATAAGTATAAAAAATCGATTAATGAAATTGAAAAAGAACGAAATTTGAATGAAAAAAAATTCAATATAATGATAGAAAGACTAGGGTATGGGAATTGACTCCTGGGAGCATATAAAAATCGGTGATCTGCTAGCAAATTCTTACGGTGGTGGAACACCAGTAAGATCCAATCCTAAATATTGGAATGGTGATATGCCTTGGGCAACTGTTAAAGATTTCAAGGGTGATTCTGACTTACTGACATATACTGAAGAATCGATCTCGATCGAAGGATTAAAGCGTAGTGCAGCAAGCATTGTTCAAGCGGGAATTCCCGTTATATGCATGAGAATGGCTGTAGGAAGGATTGCGGTTTTTAGCAAAGAAATAGCCATTAATCAAGATTTAAAAGCCCTTGAAACCAAAAAAGAAATAGATTCCCATTTCTTTATCAAATTGATTCCAAGCATAATCCACGAAATAGAGAAGTTATCTGTTGGTACAACTGTTAAAGGAATATCTTCAAAAGAATTACTTTCTATTTCAGTTTACATACCTAAAAAAGTTGAATCCCAGCGCCGTATCGCTGAAATCCTTGATACCATCGACGAAGCCATTCAAAAAACCGAGGCACTAATTGAAAAGCTGAAGGCCATTAAACAGGGGCTGCTTCATGACTTGCTTACTCGCGGACTGGATGAAAACGGCAAACTTCGCGATCCCAAGACTCACCCAGAGCAGTTTAAAGGATCAGATTTTGGATTAATGCCAGCAGCGTGGGGTAGTAAGACAATCGAGGAGATAAAAGCAAATACTCCAAATGCACTCGCAATGGGACCTTTTGGTTCGAATATTACCGTTAACAACTTTGTAGATAATGGGATTCCTGTAATTCGGGGAATTAATCTAAGTAACCTTTACATCAATTTCCGTGATGCAGTTTACATCTCAGAAAAAAAAGCAGATGAACTTCACTCCAGCAATATTGTTGAGGATGATATTGTAATTACACACAGGGGGACTATTGGGCAGGTGAGTCTATTCAACAATAATTCACAATACAAGCGTGCGGTTGTTTCTCAGAGCCAACTGAAACTGACATGCAACAAAGATCTCATGAGCCCCTTATTTCTGACCATTTTTTTGAAATCCGATTTCGGGCAAAAATTGATAAGCAAAGCCAAAGGACATACTGGAGTACAAGCCATAGGACAACCACTTTCTTCAATAAAAAAAATGAAGATTCCAACACCACCTCTTGCTGAACAGCATCTAATCGAGTCGATGCTGATAGATGGAAACGATCGAATTAATAAAGAAGAAGTATATTTAAATAAGCTCACTTTAATGAAAAAAGGCCTCATGCACGATTTGCTGACTGGGAATGTCAGAGTTAAGGGCGAATCCCAGGAGGAGGAAATACCTTTATGAACTTTAAGGATTTCAAGGCCGGCCGATGGGTGCAACAATATGAATATAAAAGCTTTTCTCCGGCCACGATAAACCATGAGTGGACGTGGGAAGACCCACGGATCAATACGCTGCTTGAGCAGGCAACGCGGGCAATCGGGGAGCTGAATGCCTTTTCATTGATTGTCCCGCATGTGGATCTTTTTATTGAAATGCATGTTGTAAAGGAAGCGAGCACATCCAGCAGGATTGAAGGAACCCGGACTGATATTGATGAAGCCTTGAAGCCTAAAGAGATGGTGGCGCCTGAACGCCGGGATGACTGGCAGGAGGTACAGAATTATATCAAGGCCATGAATCAGGCCATCATCGAATTGGAGACGTTGCCGCTCTCAAACCGTCTTTTGAGAAATACCCATCAAATTCTACTCGAAGGTGTGCGCGGGGAGGGAAAGCATCCAGGTGAATTCAGGCAAAGCCAGAACTGGATCGGCGGCAGTGGTCCGTCGGACGCGGTTTTCGTCCCGCCTCATCACACAGAGGTTCCGGAATTGATGAGCGATCTTGAGAAATTCCTGCACAATACCGCCATAGAGGTTCCTCATCTGATCAGGGTGGCCATTTCCCATTATCAGTTTGAAACCATCCATCCCTTTCTCGATGGTAACGGCCGCATCGGAAGATTACTTATCACTCTATATCTCGTCAGCAAAGGGCTTTTAAAAAAACCGACCCTTTATTTGTCGGCCCATATAGAAAAGCAGAAAAGCGCCTATTATGATGCCCTGAGCAGGGTTCGGGAGAACAATGACCTGGGGCACTGGGTGCGTTTTCTCTTGACGGCCATAAGAGATACCGCCATCAAAGGGAAAGAGACCTTTGAGTCTATCCTGTCGCTTCGAAGCGAGGTTGAACAAACTACCCTGACTTTGGGAAAAAAGGCCGAAAATGCACGCCTTTTACTTGACCATCTTTACCAGAATCCTTTTATGACACCCAATAAAATTGCACAAATGCTGAATATAACTCACCAAACGGCCAGTTCTTTGATTCGGGACTTTGAGGATCTAAATATATTGGTTAAATGGGAAAAAGTTGGACGTAATCAGGGTTATATTTTCGGACGTTATCTTGCTTTGTTTCTTGAGGAAAATATAAAAACATGATCCTAAAATTTACATTTCAAAGGGTTCATGTAAAGTTAATTGCCTTTCCTTTACATGAACGCCATGAAATGTAAAGAAAACCGCCTTAATTTACCTTAAAGAGTGAAAATGGCCAACCTGCCCGATGAAAAGACCTATGTGGAAATCCCGTTTATTGAGCAATTGAAAGGGATGGGATGGGGGCATATTGAAGGTGATATCGATGTGCCCTATCTCACTGAGAGGGAGTCTTTTCGGGAGGTCCTGCTCAAAGACCGGCTGCGCAAGACCCTGAAAAAGATCAACCTGGATGATAAAGGAAATCCCTGGCTGGATGATGACCGGATCAGCCAGATAGTCAGCGCCCTGGAGCGCATCAGTGCGCCCAAACTGATGGAGGCCAATAAGACGGCCTTTGACCTGATTATGGGCGGGTTTTCCGTCAGTGGCGGATCAGACGCTGACAGCAATCGCGAGAAGACGGCCAGGATCATTGACTTTGAGCATCCCGAACAGAATGATTTTCTGGCCATCAACCAGTTCCGGGTGGATGTGCCGGGAGGTAAGACCTTTATCGCACCCGACATTGTTTTATTCGTCAACGGCATTCCCCTGGTAGTAGTGGAATGCAAAAGCCCACGCATAACAAACCCCATGGAGGAAGGAATCAATCAACTCCTCCGATACTCCAACCAGCGGGCAGCGGTTGAAGAAGAGGAAGGCTGCGAGCGGCTTTTCTATTACAACCAGTTTATGGTCAGCACCTTTCGCCAGAAGGCCAGGGCAGCCACAGTAGGGGCTGATTATGATCACTACATGGAATGGAAGGACACCAGTCCGGTCCCCACAAGCGAGGTCGCCAAATCCCTGGGCAAACAGAAATTAAACAGCCAGGAAATGCTCATTGCAGGCATGCTCAATAAGGAACATTTGCTGGATATCGTCCGAAATTTTGTTTTGTACGATCAGGTTGAGGGCCGGCAGGTAAAAATCATCTGCCGTTACCAGCAGCTGCGGGCCGTTTACAAGGCTATCGAGCGGATCAGGACGGGAAAGACCAGGAAGGAGAGCGGGGATCTTGACCAGCGGGGCGGGATTATCTGGCATACCCAGGGGTCCGGAAAGAGTCTGACCATGGTTTTCCTCGTCCGCAAGATGCGGACCCTTCAGGATCTGAAGGACTTTAAGATCGTTATGGTGACCGACCGGATAGATCTGGAAAGGCAACTGAAAGGCAGTGCCGCCTTAACCGGTGAAAACATATACCACGCAGATAATAAATGGAAACTGGAAAAATATCTAAAGGTGAGCGATTCGAATATAGTTTTTACCATGGCCCAGAAATATCAAGAAAGGCCCACCGAGATCGAGGATGACTATGAGATACCTGCGCCGAAGATGTTGAAAGCCGCCGCGCCCTCTGGAAAGGCAAAACAGATCAAAAAGCCGGTATTATTTCCGGTTTGTAATATTTCGGAAAAGATACTCGTCCTCGTTGATGAGGCCCATCGTTCCCACACCAGCACCTTACACGCCAATTTGATGAGGGCCATGCCCAACTGCGCCAGGATAGGGTTTACCGGCACGCCGATCATTGCCGGACGAAGCAAAAAAAAGACCCATGAGATCTTCGGCGATTACATTGATCAATATACCATTGAGCAGTCCCAAAAGGACGGGGCCACGGTTAAAATACTCTATGAAGGCCGCAGGGTTATCGCCCATGTGGAGGACGGGAGGACCCTGGATCAGTTTTTCGATGACATGTTCCGTTCGCGCACGGAAGAGGAGCGGGAAGTCATCCGAAGGAAATATGGCAACGTGCTTCATATCCTGGAGGCCAAAGATCTCATCCAGGCCAAAGCAGAGGACATGCTCCTGCATTATGCGGCCAATGTTATGCCCAACGAGCTAAAAGCACAGGTAGTGGCGGTTAGCCGGAGGGCCGCGATCAGATATTTTGAGGCCTTTGAAAAAGCAAGAACCAAGTTATTGAAAAGGCTTAATCTGCTTGACCCCAAGATCCTGATGTTATCTGAAGAAGAGCAGGAAGACCTGGACGAAGAAACTCGTTTTCTGATTATTGCCCGGAAACATTTAAAAACCCTGCGCGATCTCGAATTCGCGGCCATCATTTCGGGCGACCATAATGACCCACCAGCCTATAAAAAACATACTGACAAGAATACCCACGAAATCCTGATCGGGAGGAACGGCAGGTTCAAGAAACCTTTGGCCACGGATAAACTGGCTTTCATTATCGTAAAGAGCATGCTGCTGGTCGGTTTTGATGCACCTGTGGAACAGGTCATGTATCTCGACAGGTTCATGCAGGGCCATGAATTGCTCCAGGCGATTGCGCGGGTCAACCGGCGCTATCCCGGAAAAACCCGGGGACTGGTGGTGGATTATTTCGGTGTGGGCGATCGTTTGACAGAGGCCCTGGCCGTTTATTCAAAGGCTGATATCAAGGGGGCATTGATCAATATCAAGGATGAGCTGCCCAAGCTCGATGACCGGCACCGGAGGGTTATAAACCTGTTTCAGGAAAAAGGGATCGTAGATATTTCAGATATAGACACCTGTGAAAACATGGGGGTCGCATCTTAAATATTAATTATTCATAGATAAAAAATAAAAAGTGTCACGTTCCGTTTGAACTTTGTAGTGACTATATGGGCAGGATCGTACAGCCAATGCGAACAAAGGGCAGTTTGAAGTGGATTCAGCGTGTTGTTAATGAATGCCCGGAAACACTGAATGGCCCCATAAGAAATCATCTGGCTTATAAGGATGATCCGGCAATTGAATGGCTTTCACCGAGAGCGAACGATGACTATTCGGAATTTCGGGATCAAGCTCGACCCTATTATTTATAAGATTTTCAAATTATGTTAGATGGGGGGGCCGTAATGTATTGGAGATATGCTTTGATTGAGAGAGGAATCGGAGAATTTTCGATGACTAGCTACTCCCAAGGATAAACCGCGCCTTTTCTCGCCTGAGCATCTCATAAGGGGTCATGCACTTGATCTTGAGTCCAATGCATGCATTCGGAATCTTAACCTTCCTTATACCATCACTGGCTATCTCGTGTGTGATAACAACATAGGAATGCCCAAGTGCATGAGCTATCAGATAGTAATCGGCAACCTGGAAGAATGTACTGATGGCTGCAGACGCATACTGCTGACCCATCACCCATTCGCTGACTTGCTGGAGTGCACTGAGAACTTCGTTGTCCGGTGGGAGAAAAAATTTACTACCTCTTTGGTTGGTCCACTTTGAAAGATCATCATCACCCGCTACAAGCTCATCAGCAACCTTCTCGATACTGAAAACCTGCTCTGCTTCATTTTTCTTGATCAGCCAATCCCAGAAAGCCGGGCAAAAATCCATGCCATAATGGAGGTTCTTCGCCTGAATAAAAACATTGGCATCAAGCAGATAAACCATTAGGAAATGATCCCCATACGCACACCAAATTCATTGAAAGTCCGCTCTTTCTTTATGCCCAATAATTGAAAGGCATCACGGAATAAAGTCTGCCCCTCCAGAGTACTGACGACTAATGCTTTAACAAATCGCCGGCTCGCACGGACCTCCTGTGTTAAATAGAAGTTGCCGCCACCGTATTTCGGCAGCTCGCGGATTCGATCAAGCTCCTTATTGTAGGCCTCCTGAAAAATGTTTTTCGAGATGGCTCCGGCATCCCGAATACGACGAAGAATAACAAGGGTGCTGACTTTAAACTGCCGGGCCAGATCTTGAACAGCATCAAGCGGCTTTTCAGACGGTAAATAATCCCTTAATACTTTGATTGGAACCAGCAATTCAGCTGCTACCCGATTGCACCAAATCTCAATCTTTTGTGAAGGCTGCGAGTCCGGACTTACGTCAGATAACGCGCTTTCTCCCAGCCAGATATGGGCCAATTCGTGTGCAAGGGTAAAAATCTGGGCTGCCTTCGTATCGGAACCGTTAATGAACACAAGTGGAGCATATTTATCAGCCAGGGCGAACCCACGGAACTCTCCGGGATCAAGTTTACGCCGGTTATTACTGCCAACCACGCCACTAACCATCACCAGTACACCCAGCTTCTCAGTCTGTTCAATGAATTGCCGTAAGGCTTCAGTCCAGGTCGGACACGATCTCCGTGCCTCCAAATCAAATCCCAGAACATGCCTTATTTCAGCCGCACTTTCCTCAACTGGGGCGTCGATATTCACCGAACCTACAAAAAGGTGCGGCTCATCCCCGCCAGACCTGGCATAATCACGGTACCAAGCTTGACGTCTCTGGCAGAGATAAAGGACATCGAGCAAATCGGGACTGGGTGGCCCGGATATATTACCGCCAACGGTGCGAAGATCCGGGATTGGAACTTGCTCTTCCGGAGGCTCGGCAAGGAATAAATATCCGACAGGAATAAAAACGGCCTTGGCAAAAGACTCGAGTTGTTTGATGGTCGGCCTTGCTTCGCCGCGTTCCCACAACTCAAGCTTAGGAAAACGCTTGTGAAGTTTGTCCAGACTAAAACCCGCGCGTTCACGCGCCCAGCATAAGAGTTCGGGATTTATTGTTACGCGAGCCATAAGGCTATCTCTACCTATGTGCCAATCTCAGCGGCCATGAAATCCAAGATTCCCTTCGACCTCTATCTATCACAAAAATTAACAAAAGAGCCTTTTTGGGTCAATGAAATTAATATTAAACACTAAAAACGGTCAATTAACCCCAAAAAGCAAATGCAGATAGACACTTTACAGGTTACCTCGAAATTCTATTCTCTCGCAACGACGCCAGGACCGCCAAGGGTCCTTATAATATAATCTTTCTCTGCGTTCTTTGCTTGTCCCGCCATAGCCTTTGGCGACGGCGGACGACCCTGCAAGAGAATGATTATTTTCTTTTAGCGATAATGACATACCGGCTCGTCACTCCGAGAATCCTCTTCCTCTGCATTGCAGCCACCACACCTGCATTAAAGCGCTCCGATGACATGGGGGCCTGTATAATGTGGGTTGTTTGCCAGGAGGCCTTTTTAAGGATACCCAGATAATCTTCAATCATTATGGCCTTTTCCCTGGTTTCCTCAATCGCGGGCGTGCCCTGGAAATCCCTCCAGTCCGCATTTATCAGGGCCAGAACCGCCCTCTCCTTGCTGTTTTCATGTGCCAATCTGAAAAAATTCTCGAGGAACTCCAGGTAGCCCTCCCTTGAAAGCCCGGAGATGCTCCCTTCATCGTATTCTTTGGCCCTCTTGCTGAAATAGGGGGGATCAAAAAGTATGAGGTCGGGTAAAGCTTTTCCCCTGACGGGCCATTTGAGGTTATTCATGTCCCAGTACCAGGGCTCGATCTCGGGACGGGTCTCTATTCTGTCCGCCATGTCAAAGCTCCAGCACTTCCGGTTCAGGGCCAGGCAGGTGTCGG
>CAZGIZ010000143.1:0-11569 GCA_964526655.1 uncultured Desulfobacteraceae bacterium
TTTCCGCGAATAAACTTACACGCCTGTGATCGATTACGCCCCGCGGATAGATCTCTTTATCGAGGATGATATCAGTAACCGGTATAATGGATGGGGGATTATCCATGAATAGGGATTCTACGTTTTTTCTCCTCCTCTTAGATTAGGGGAAGGTCGGGAAGGGAGATTCAGCTTCGCTCCAGCGCGTTTTCAATAAACATGGAAATATCTTTTATGGAAAAGGGTTTTGGAATGACCTCACTAATTCCAGCGGCCGCCATGTCCTGCCTGTTAACCAGGGCGCCGAATCCGGTGCACAGTAGAATCGGGATATCGGGCCGGATTTCCTTCAGGGCCCGGGATAATTCAAACCCGTCCATGTCAGGCATGTTCATGTCAGTGATGACCAGGTCGAATCTTTCCGGCTGGGACCGCATAAGGTTAACTGCCTCCGAACACCAGGTCGTGACAACGGTTTCATACCCCAGGCGATTCAATATCTGATTCACGGGTTCAATCACTGCCCATTCATTGTCCACATAAAGGATAAGCTTTTTTGGCTTAGACATGGCTTCTGAATCTTCTGCCAATGCGTTCTTTCGGTTCATTTTCAACACCTCACAAGGGACGGTCAAAAATGTGCCCCTTCGCCCATGACGGCCTCGACCTTGTACTGCTCGATCTTTTGCCTTAAGAGATCGATTATCCGGCGCTGGCCCTCTATGGAAAGCCCAATGGATTTTTCCAGGGCCACAATCGCGTATTCAAGGCCCATGGCAAAGGCCTTATTGATGTCCTCCAATGAATGATTAATTACATTTCGCGTGCCAAATGTATTTTTTGACGACGGGAGTATTCAAGGAAAAGCCGCGAATCCCTTTATACTCAAAGGTCTCCGGCTTTTTAATAGAACGGATTATTCTGTCCCTGGATTCAAAGGAGAGTTTTTCCAATCCCCCAAATGCCCAAAATCCTGTGCTACCATGCACCTTTTCCAGGGCATAATAGAAGGAAATTTATGGCGCAGGGCCATGGCTTGATTTGGAGCTGTCTGCATTCATATGATATCATTTGAGTGAATGATTAAAGGCTGAAAACCATGTTTCTTGACAATAGGGGATGAAGTCCTTACGTTCTCAAAAGAGTTGGTCGATGATAAGGATTCCCCGAAAAAGTCATCTGGATCATCGCCAAGGGTTCAAGGATTCAGGGATTCAAGTGAGAAGAGCCTTAAATATTTAGGAGGCTGAATTGATAAACGAACAGGGAATAATTGAGAAAGTCAATAAAGGCAAGGCCCTGGTACGCATCCAGAGGAGGTCGGCCTGCGAAAGCTGCAGTTCCAAGGGGTCCTGCAGCATCTCTGCAAGGGATGTGACAATAGAAGTGCCAAATGACCTCAAGGCGGAAAAGGGGGACCGTGTGGAGATCAGCGTACCGGATGGGGCCCTGTTAAAAATCTCTGCCCTTGTCTATCTCTTTCCCATCATCGCCCTCATGATAGGCGCGTTTATGGGGGCGTCATTTGCAAAACCCTTCCACGCGGATCCTTCAGTGACCGCCATATTCGGGGCTGCAATTTTTATGGGAATCGCCTATTTCTGTCTGAAAATGATTGAACGGAAAAGACAGGCAGGGGGCAGTAAAGATACCCCCCGAATGACGCGTATCCTGATCAATGAAACTTCCCCTCAGACCTGCGATAGCAGATGAGGCCGCACTGGAGGCAGCGCTTTGACTCCTTCAGGGCCTGCTCTTCAGAATAGCCCTTTGCGATCTCCATGTCAGGGTTATTTATGCTTTCCTCCGGGGACAGCTCGGGCATCTTCTGCCGCGGCATCTTCTCTACGGGCTCCAATTCATCCAGACTCAATACATTGGTAGTCTTCCTGATCATATTTGCGGGCGCCTCTACCGATTCACCCTCAAGGAACCGCTGGACGGAACTGGCGGCCCTCCTTCCGGCGCCGATAGCCTCCACAACCGCCTTGTAATCACCGGCCTCTTCGCCGGGGCGGAAGATCCCGATGTCCTGTTCGGCAAAGGGACTGGGATATGGAATCAGGGTCTCCCAGGGTACGGGTTCCAAGGGTTTCTCTTCTTCCCCTTTTTCGCCCACGGGGACATATACGAGCTCAGGGAACCGGCCGGCCCCGGTCAGGAGCGTATCGGTCTGGATGAGCTCCCTGTCACCTGTCTCTTCCCCCGTCTCCCCTAACCTTGCGATCTCCACATGGGTGAGCCTGTCGCCTTCCCCTTTTAACCTTGTAAGGGCGCTCCGAAAATAGAAGACCATTCCCTGTTCCTCCGACTTTTTAATCTCTTCTTCCATAAAGGGGGCCCGGTCCCGGGCAGTACGGAGGATGATGGATATTTTCTCAGCGCCCTCCTTGAGGGAGGTTATTGCCGCCTCGATAGCGGCCCTGCCGCCCCCGAGTATCACCATATTCTTACCGGCCGAGGGCCTTTTCCCGGCCCGTTGATTCATCACAAAATCGATCAGGAGCTGCACCCCTGGCAGGGTTTCAGCGGCCGTATCGCCGGGCAGCCTCCCGGATAGCTGGGTGTCCCAGCCGCCGGTCGCCACAAAGACAGCGGAATGACCCTCTTTTAACAGGGACTCGACTGTAAAATCCCTGCCGAGCCTCTGGTTGGTCAGGGTGCGCACACCGGCATCCAGTATGCCGTCGATCTCCCAGTCAAGGACATTTTTGGGGAGCCTGTTTTGCGGGATCCCGGTCCTCAGGAGCCCTCCCAACCGGGAGGTCGATTCATAGACGGTTGTGTCATGGCCGAGACGATTGAGGAGGTAGGCCGCAGTCAGCCCTTCCGCTCCCCCTCCAACGATCGCGACTCGCTTCCCTGTCTCAGGGGCCCTCGGGTTATGGACCCGCCTGCCTGAATTCATCTCATAGTCGGCTGCGAAGCGTTTCAGGTGGTTGATTGCGACTGGTTCATCCACCAGGTTGCGCCTGCACTCATATTCGCAGGGGTGCACGCAGATTCGGCCGCAAACCAGGGGAAAGGGATTTGTCTCCTTGATGATGCGAACGGCCTGAAGATAGTTGCCTCTGGATATCTGGTATATATAGGCGGGGATGTCTATGCCTGCAGGGCATGTCCGCTGGCACGGGGCGGAACACTCATCCAACAGGAATTCATGCTGAATACGCCTTGAATAGGATGAAAGGGTGATGATGTGCTTTGGGCAGACGCGTTCACAGGTGCCGCAGCCCGTGCAGCGGTCGAGGTTGACCACTGGCAGGTTGTCCGGCCCCATGGAAAGGGCATCAAAGGGGCAGGCCGCAACGCATGTGCCTAATCCAAGGCACCCGATAGGGCATACCTTTGTTCCCCCGCTCAGGAGTGCCGCGCCCCGGCAGTCCATGATCCCGTGGTACATGTATTTGAGGTCGGCGTCCTGAAAACCGTAGGTGCATCCGGGTCTCGCGATATCAGGCTCCCTGGCCTCGAGTTTGACGCCCATGATCTCGGCTATCTCGGCCGCGACTTCAGGGCCGCCCGCCACGCAGGAGGAGGCCGAGGTCTTTCCCGCGGCGATGGCCTCTGCGTTGGCGGAGCATCCCGGGAGCCCGCATCCGCCGCAATTGGCGCCGGGTAAGGCATCACTAATGGCCTCGACCTTGGGGTCCACCCAGACATAGAATATCTTTGAAGCCAGGGCCAGGCCGACCCCCACGAAGACACCAAGTCCACCCATCAGCAGAACTCCGCCGATCATCTTGTTCCTCCTATCTCAAACAGCAGGCAACTCTTTATGGAAGGCAGCAGTTATGCCATTCCCTTAAAGGCAAAAAATGCAAGAGACATCATACCGGCCCCCACGAGGCCGATAGCCGTATCCTGCATCGGTTTCGGCACCCTTGCCAGAAGGATTCGTTCCCGTACTCCTGCGAACAGGACCAGGGCGAGGCCGAACCCGACAGCATAGGCGAAAGACGTCGTCAGGGCCTGGAGAAAATTGTACTCCTTATTTACGTTAATGAGACATACGCCCATCACGGCGCAGTTTGTAGTGATCAGGGGCAGGAATATCCCGAGGCCGGCATAGAGGGCCGGGATGCTCTTTTTCAGAAACATCTCGACAAACTGGACGAGGGCCGCGATTACCAGGATAAAAGACAGGGTCTGGAGGTACTCAAACCCGAATTTAACCAGGGCAAATGCATTCACAGCCCAGGTAATGGCGCCTGCCATAACCAGGACAAAGACCACCGCCATTGCCATGCCTACGGCCGTCTCCATCCTCTTGGATACGCCAAGGAACGGGCAGTTACCGAGGTACTGCATCAAGAGGATGTTATTTACAAAGATGCAACTGATTGCCAGTAAAATGTAATCACCCATATATCTTCTCCTTGCCCCCTATCCTCACTTTTTCCCTAACATGTTCATTATACAGAGCATGAGTCCCAGACAAACAAAGGCCCCGGGCGCCTGAACCAGGAATGAAAAAGGCTGAAAGGACGGCCCGAAGACATGAATCGAATGACTCGTAACGGGGATTGTCAGGGTCCCGCTTCCAAGGATCTCCCGGAATGCCGCCAGGGCGGACAGGGCAAGAGTATAACCAATGCCTATGCCGAGACCATCAGCCAGGGAGGGTATAACCTTGTTCTTGGCCGCGAAGGCCTCAGCGCGGCCGAGGAGTATGCAGTTCACCACGATCAGGGGAATAAATATTCCGAGCTGAAGGAAGAGGGGATAGGCGTAGGCCTGCATAAAGAGTTCCACCACGGTGACAAAGGTCGCGATCACGATAATAAAACACGCGATCCTGACCTTCTTGGGGATGACATTCCTGAGCAGTGAAATAAGGACATTTGAACAGACAAGGACAAAGATCACCGCGACCCCCATCCCGACACCGTTTTCCAGGCTTTTTGTAACTGCGAGGGTGGGGCACAGGCCCAGGACGAGCCGGAAGGGCGGGATATCAGACCAGAGCCCCTTTGTAAATTCCTGAACAACGCTCTTTGCCATAATGAATAATCTCCCTCTATTTCGGTGTTTTCAACTTCTTTATGATTTGGTCCTTAAGACGCATATAGATTTTCGCCGCATCCGTAACGGCCCCGCATACCCCCCGGGAGGTGATCGTCGCGCCGCTGAGGGCGTCTACGTCGCCGCCGTCCGCCTTCACCTTGAAGGAATCCTTGACGGGCATGCCCTTGAACTGGGCGCTGAAGGAGGGGTCGGTCTTTGCCCTTGAACCCATCCCAGGTGTTTCGCTGTTTGTGGTGACCGCGATGCCTGCGATCTTGTCATCATCCACGTTAATGGCGACCATTACGCCTATGTCTCCGCCGAAACCCTTTCCAAAGACCTCAAAGGCCACGGTATTTCGTTTGCCGTCAAATTCACCGACAAAGAAAGTTATTTCATGATCATCCTCCTTGATCTTGAAGCGATCATCCAGGGGTTTGTTTGATGCCCCTTTTAATATTTGGTCGATAGCAGGCCCTTTGACGAATGTAAGTTGCTGGAGCTCTATCTGAGCTTCTGTCTTATTTTGAACAAAGGCCAGGAGGCCTCCGGCCACGGCGCTGAACAGGGTGACAACCACAAAGAGTCTTATCATTTCACGCATATTCAATCCCCTTTCCCATTGCCTTGGGCCTGATCTTGTCCAGGAGCGGGTTGGCCACATTTAGCATGAGGATGGCAAATACCGTTCCGTCTATAAAGAACCCTATATTTCGTATCAGGACCATCAGGATGCCGGCTAAAAGCCCGTAGAGGAGCATCGGGATGAAATTGACAGGTGAAGAGGAGTCCTCCGTGGCCAGGAAAAAGGCCCCGATCATGGTGTAGCCCGTTAAGAGGTGAAAGAAGGGACCCGCGTATTTTTCCGAATCAGCGATATTAAAGATGAGGGCGGTCAGGAAGACTCCAACGAGAAAGGAGATGGAAATTTCCCACCGGATGTAACCGCGAAGGATGAGATATATCCCGCCGACGATGATCCCCAATCCGAAGGTCGCTCCGATTCCCCCGGATTGCCTGCCCATGAGCAGGCCGGGGAGGCTGTAATAGTCAAGGACGGATGGACCGAAATGCTTTAAGACCCCCAGGGGGTACGGCATGTAAAAACCGAGATCGTAATCCACCAGGGCCTCGTCAAAATTAAAGAGGCCTTTCCATGAGAGCATTAAGATGGCGATGGCCACAAGGGACGGGTTGAGGGGGTTGCACCCAATGCCGCCGAAGATCACTTTTCCCACAATAATCGCTACAAAGGTCCCAGCCAGGACCGCCCACCATGGGGTTGTGGCTGGCAGCAGCATACCGAACAGGAGCCCGATCACGGCGGCATTTCCATCACCGATTGTGGCAGGCCGCTTCATCAGGAAATTCATCAGGAGCTCCCAGAGCATGGCAGAGGATACGGACAGTGCCAGCACACCAAGGGCCGGCGTACCATATTGATAAATACCCACAATAACGGCGGGGAGGGCCGCCAGCATAATATGGTAACTCTTGTCCCTTATACTGCTCCCGTTGTGCCAGAAAGGGGCGTGTGAGCTGACAAGCAACTTCTGGTTAAGCATGCGATTCCTCCATACTTTTCAACCTGTTAAATTCGTGTTTCCCTAACATGATGAAATGAAACACCGGTATCCGCGCAACGCATACATAGGCGCAGAGACCGCACTCGATGCAGGAGAGCAGGTCGTATTCCTGGACGGCCTCCTCATAGAGGCCGTTTTCCAGCAGCCGCACAAGCATGTTGACCGGAATATTGGCCGGGCAGGCCCGCACGCACTCACCGCAATTTATGCAGGGGGTATCGGAGCTGAATGTGACCTGTTCCCTGTCCTGGATCATAATGGCGTCCGTGTCCCATAGTACGGGGCTATCCTCCGAATAGATGCTCCTTCCAGTCATGGGTCCGCCCAGCACCAGCCTGTCCCCGTGCCGGGTCTCGATGTTCAATATCCCCAGGATATCTTTCACCGGGGTCCCGATCCTGGCCTTCACGTTGACTGCCGTGCCGTCCTTATTGATTACGGTAACGATCTTATTGACCGGCATGACCCCCCGGTCAAAGGCGCCTGCAAGGGCAACGACCGCTTCGGCGTTTATAAAACCGACTCCAAGATCCATGCATCCCTTTCCCGCGGGCACTGTCATTTTAAAGACATCTTTCATGATGATCTCCGGCAACATCCCGGGATAAAGGGGATTGATTACCTTCACAGGGGCGCCGGCCTTTTCCGCGTCGGAAACCAGGTCAGGGGAAACAACGATTACTATCTGGGGGACATTGGTGATCTCTTTGAGATACTCTATGCCTTTTTTCAGTTCTTCCGTCTCGGTCCTGAGTATAAACTGATTGGCGGTTATCAGGAGGTCCTTATCAACACCGTTGACCACGATGGTGTTCAGGGGAGTTTCGGGATTGATGAGGGATGTAAAACGGGGTTCGCCGGGGACATGGGCCAGGAATTCGACGGCGTTCTCTGGAGAGACTGTCCCCTTTATCGCTTTGAATTTATCGTCAGATTTGTCCTCTCCCGTGGTCCTGATAGAGATTGAAATGGAACTCAGGCCAAGATAGCCGATATATTCCGAGATGCTTGTAATCGTGCCTGTGACGGTTGAGAAGAAATATCTCTCGCCGTCTTCCGTAAGATTTACCCTCTGACCGGTAATAACCCTATCTCCCGGCTTCAGGACCTGGTCGTCGATATGAAAATAGGGGATGGCAAGATTGAGTGTGATGCTTTCGGGTAACGGGATTTCCCTGATCTCGTCCTTCTCGTCTTTTTGAATCACCGGGTATTTCAGTACAGGACTTCCCAAACTGAAAAACGGTTTATTTATCATGTTAGCCTCCTGCCCGCTAATGGGATAAAGCTGAAATCCTTTAATTCGTGGTCTCCAGGCGCGGAATAATCACAGGACATGGCACTGGGAACACTCGACCGGCCCGCCGCCGAAGTCTTCATGGCAGCCGATGCATAGCTCATGGAAGGCGTCGGATATCTTCGGCGCTTCCTCATCTTCGTCTTTATAATGACATTCGCTGCACGCCAGGGGCTCTCCCCCTTCTTTTTGATCCCATTCATGATGGCATTCAGTACATTCAATACCGTAACCATCCTCGGAGGCATGCTCCTTATGGTCGAAAAGGACGTTTCCCGCCGTGGCCTTGAACATAATCCTGACCGGTTCCTCAGGCTTCCTTTCAGGGAAGACCGCGTAACTGACAACACCCACTACCAGCAGGACTGCCGCGGCCCAATATGCAATCATTTTTTCCTTTTTAAATTCCATGTTAAATTCCTTTATAAAAACCGGAAAAATGGTATGCCAGTCGCTCCAATCTGGTCTTCCATCGTTGAATCATCCCCCAATAAGAACCGCCGTTGGAAAACAGGCGGGGCGGTGGTCTTAGGAATTTATAATAAATTGAAACAGATAAAAGGTAGTTTCAATTTTTGTATGGATTTTTATAGGAAAGGCACTTCGTTTGTCAAGAAATATATAGGAACGAAGGGCTCAGGGATTAAGTGGTTAATATCGTTCAAAATGAACGAATTCGCCGATTTCACGGCGCCTGGGGGCAGGCGGCTCCTTGGCGGGATAGCCAAGGGGAATGAGGACCGCCAATTCATATCCATCCCCTATTTCCAGGATCTCCTTTCCCCTGTCATGTTCAATGGCGCCTACGATCACGGACCCCAATCCCATGCTGTGGGCGGTCAAAGAGATGGTCTGGGCGGCTATGCCCAAGTCGAACATGAGCCAGTCGCCTAATTTTGTAACGGCCTGGTCCTTATAATATCCCGCGCTCCCCGTCTTGCCGCAAAGGGCGATAACCAGGGGCGCCTGGACAATGGCCTTTGTCGCTGGATTTTTATCCTTAAGTATTCCCTGGAGTCTCTCCTTTTGGGCCCTGTCCCTTACCACTATAAGCTCCCAGCACTGTGTATTGGCCCATGAAGGGCAGTATTTTACTGACTCAAGGACCTGATTGAGCAGTTCTTCAGGCACATCTTTTTCTTTAAAGGCCCTGATGCTTCGTCTTCCCTTAATAATTTCCATTATATCGTCCATTTTTCGCTCCAATCCTTAAAAAAGTGTTTCATAAATAATATCGCTGCTGATTATGGTCACTCTTTGACATCGGGATCAGCAGCCTGTACCGCGGTCCGGTTATGGATAAAGATAGGCTGAAAACCGGTGTTTTCCATAATTTTCCCCCTGGCCTTTTCCGCCTCCGGGAGGTTATAGTAGGGCCCCAGCAGGACACGGTGCCAGACCTGATTATTCAGAGTCACCATCTCTATCCTGGCGTCAAGGCCCTTTCCCTCAAGCCCCTTCTGGGCCTCCTGGGCCAGCCGTCTTTCCATGAAGGACGCCACCTGTATCTCGACCTGATAGGGTGAAGGGTCGGGAGTCGAGGGCTCGGGTATCTGGTCGACAAGTTCCCTGCTGACCTTGTCAACAAGCTCAATAGTCTTCTCCTCCTGCATGTGAAAACCGGACCTGAGGGCAGCGGGAATGATGCCGAAGAGGCTGAAGGGCAGCCCGCCCTCGTGCGATCTCTTGGACACGGTTTTCATCCAGACAAGATATCCAGTCGACCCGTCCCGGACCTCCATATGCACGGTGAGCACTATCTGAGAATAGATTCCAAGAAAGATCTTCTTGAACTCCTTGACCCTCCCGTAAATAACATAATCGGCATGAAAGAATTTGCCGATGTCGGCAGGGGGGAGGTCCTCCCATGAGGATGAGGAGTTTTTTTCGAGGGTCGCAAGACCCCGCGCTATTTCCGTCAGCTCAAAATCACGATAGTTTTTGGAACTGAAATGGTTATAAAAACTCGTTCTTGTCAGCTCCTCAATGCCTGTTTGATCGGTCTCATTTATAAAGGGCATTATAAGGGCGCTCTTGGCCGTGTTGTCCTTTTGATTCAACTGGAGAGGGGCGATGTATTCCTTTTTCCCTAATCCTACCGACGAACAGGAGAGCAGTATTACGGCCAGGGAGAGGATAAAAGCCGGTTTAACGCTGAACCTGGTTATTAAATACATCAAGCCACTCCTCAATTTGCTGTTCTAAGGTTGGGTCAGGGAAAGGGAGTATAGGGAAAAGGAGGTTACGTGTCAATCCCAGCACCCGGTCTGGAGCTGCGGCAACTGGTAGGTCATGAGATGCCTTATATATTTATTGAACCCATCTTCTCCTTCTTTATTGAGGGCTTCAATATCCTTCCTGAGCCCTTCCATCAGTTTTTCATCCTGGACCACATCAAGGGATCTCATTCCCGGATAGGTCCTCTGGATCAGGGAATAGGCCTGCTTTTGCTCTTTGCTGAGGTTCAAAAACCGGTCCAGTTCCCTGATCATGGCCTCTTTCCGGGTGTCAAGGCGGCCGTCCACCTGCATAAGGAGATTGAGGCTGAAGTCCCCGCACCGGAAATGGGCCGGCATCTCATCCAGATTCTCGATCAATAACCGGATCTCGGCCACTACCTCCTCGTCGGTCATGGGATCAAAGGTCCCTTCCTCAACCATTTTCTGGAGCGGGGAAAGGGGGTGGATGGCAAAGGTCCTGACCCTTATAAAGTCCGGCCTGATTTGATTGAGTATTTTGGCGGTCTCCAGGGCGTGTTCGCGGCTCAGGCCCCTCCCCCCCACGCCAGGCATGATGTATTCGGAAAGGGAGATGTCTGATTTTGCGACGCGGACTCCGCCCTCGAGGATGTCTTCAGGGGTGATTCCCTTTTGTATGAGCTTCAGGACCCTCAAAGAGCCGCTCTCCATTCCCGTGTGGATTCTGGTAAGCCCCGCCTCCTTGAGACGCTGGTAGTCTTCAAGGCTTTTCCTCTTCATGGATTTTGCCCGCGCATAGGTCGTTATCCTCTCGATTTTAGGGAAGGTCTTTTTTATGTGGGCGATTATCTCTATCAGCTCATCCGTGGGGAGGATAAGGGTGTCGGCGTCCTGGAGGAAGGCGGAGCTGAGCCCGTCCCTGTGGACGGAATAGGCCTCAGCCATCATGTCGATATCCTTTTTGACCTCCTCGACACTCCTCCTGGAGAACTTTTTCCCCTTGTAGGCGGGACATATATGACAGCGATTCCAGGGGCAGTTCCGGGTTACCCTTACAAGGAGACTGGAGGCCTCGCTGGGGGGTCTGATGACGCCTTGTTCGAACATTAATTATATCCTCCTGATTTCAGTTTAAAAATTAATCCATTTTTGCTGATCTTCAATAGTAGCAGCAGTATATATTCCCTTGACCCGTAACTATATTAAACCTAAATTGAATGGTTCCGAGTTCTCCGTTCAAGGTTCAAAGGCTGTAAAGACTTTGATCCACAGTGTATTGAGGCCTATTTCTGAACAGCTACAAAAATCACTCAATGGGTAGAGTGATATACATTGCCGGATTAACTTTATAACCCTTTGTAAATCGGGAGATTGGCAGTTTTAACCTTGAACCCAGAACCGTGAACAGTTTAACTCAGGTTAGGTTAAAGGATAATTGATTTTCATCTAAAGACAATCAATTTCTGGATAAGCAATGATTAATAACCTGAAATCGGGACAGG
>CAZGIZ010000144.1:0-11541 GCA_964526655.1 uncultured Desulfobacteraceae bacterium
GGGTTCACGCCACAAAACCCCTGGCAGAATGTCCCTTTCAGATGAAATGACCTGTTCTATTGAACCCTTCCACCTGCGGGAACTGCCACCTTGGCCTATAGATAGGGCTTGAAAAAAAGAATCCGACCGGAGCCCGTCTTACGCAGTAGCACTGCTACGGAGGATGGACAATGACTCCTATGGCATAGCCTCTGTTTCTTAATCCCGCATATCGGGGGTTTCTTGCTAAGAAATGAGATCTTCGCCATTTTGCCGTGATCCGACTGAAGAGTCCAAAAAGGCCCCTATGACGGCTCCTACAAGGAATGAGCCTGCCACGGTCAGAAGCATGAGAGCCACGACAAAGGTCCAACCAAAGAATGAAATCATAATTGGCAAAAGAAAAGGTTTTACCGCCCGGTTTACAAGAAAAACAGCAATCAGAGAATATCCTGCGCCCTTTTCACGAAGGTCCTTGAGTATAGGATACCAGGCGTAAATCGGCCCTGCCGAGATAATCCCTGCCACGGCAGAGAGAAGTGTTCTCTTGATGGTGGTTCCCTTTCCCAGCAACTTTGCAAAGTGTAATGGCTTTAAAAAGATATTCATCCCAATCATGAGAAGAAAAACCAGGCATAAGGGCAGTAGTATATTAGCAAAAATGCCTAAGCTGGCCCGCGCCGCCAGCAGGGTCTTCTCCGGGGCTACACGCCACAATACCAGATAAAAGGCCAGAATCAACACCGGAAATACCACCTGGAGGGGAGGCCTTTTCTTCTGAAATTCTTTTTTTGATTCCCTCGATGTCAACCCAATTACGTCCCGAGAAGGTTCAGGATAAACATCATCACAAAGGATATCGCCATTGACAGGACAAAGCAGGAAAAATTTCGAACAACAGCAAACTGCCAGCCTAGGGCCGCGCCTTCGGCTGGCAACTGGATAAGGCCGACGGTAACCCAGGAACAAATAAAGGCGGTCACGGCAACGAGGCTTACCCCCTGTTCGAGCAATTGCCTGCCTATAATGTAACTGTTGATTGGGTTGCCGGCAAATACGCTCCCTATGGATGCTCCCCAGAGAGAGTCCCATACCATTCTTCCGGAGAAGAGGGAGGCCAAAAACTCTTCTGAAATAAATGCACGGAAAAGACCTACCAATAAAATCACGCCTATCATAACAGGCAGCAGGCCTTTGATCTGATTGGATGCGCTGCGGACCGCCTGTTCCGCAACTCTGCGGTCTATCTTCCATGCCGTCGGTGATAAATCCTCGATCTTTTCCGCCTGATTCTTCAAATCTCTTTCAAATTTTTCGAGGACTTCCGCTGCCGTGCCGTTAACACCCGTCACAATTTTCACACCGTAGGCGGCGAGATATTTCTCTGCGGTGGGACTACACCATTTCGTAAGCAGGACATTGCTTTTCTTCGCAATGATCAGGGCAACCATCTGCATACCGGATCCACTTCCCGAATCTCTTGGATTCCGAAATGCTTCAAACTCCTTAGATTCAAGATCGACAACAATTAAAAAAGGGGACAACCCCAGCCTGTCACTCACCCTGGCGTCAAAATCCGGACCATCTGCTGGAATAGCAACTTTCAAACTTCCTGCCTCCTGATGAAAACCTCCGGACCGCACAGATTTTTCCTGCCAACCCCCATACCCATGATCAGCATTCAAATCTCGGTAATGGTGATTGCCTCTTGATCGCAGACCTCGATACAGCTTTCGCAGCCTACACATTCCTCCGCATTGACGGGAACGGATTTTTCATTTTGAATTTCGTAAACCTCTACAGGACAGATATCAACGCATTCTCCACACCCAATACATTTTTCAACATCAACTTCCGGTTTGTAAGCCATAATATGTTCTCCCTTTATCCCACGTATTACCACAAATGATCCCTCACCATGACCTGGCTTGACAGGTTCATTTTCGCCGATTTCGGCCAGGGTCCCAAAAATCGTCTGATTAAAGGTCAAATCCTTAAATCCTGCGCGAGTCATGTGTTCAACAAGCTCGTCAACAGAGAAAAAGGACGCCTCTTTGTAGAACACATTTTCCTTCTGCCGTTCTATATAAATTTCGCCTATTCTGCTGTTGCGATCTACAAAACCGATAATGAGAACGCCTTCGTCGGAAAGGATGCGATGGGCCTCCCTCAAGGCCTTGCTGACGTCATCAACAAAGCAGATGGTTGTGACCATTAAAACGAAATCAAACTGTGAATCATCAAAGGGAAGTTTCTCAGCCACCCCGTCAAGGGCTCTAATTCCCCGCTTTTGAGCAAGAGCCCTCATGCGTTTTGAAGGTTCTACACCATCCCTGATCCCCAAAGGCCCTGCAAATCTGCCTGTACCAACACCGATTTCCAAACTTCGACCACCGGTCGGCATCATGGCTTGAACAGCTCGCAATTCGGCTTCATAGACCCAACGGTTTTTCTCGAACCATCTTTCATATTGCTCCGCATGTTTCTCAAAAGTAGATATTTTTGGCATTGATCGCTTTCATTATTTGACCTGGAAAGGGGACTTGACTCACCTTCCCCGATCCTTTAATAGTCAACCGAGGGGAAGAGTCTTCTATCTGTATGAGGCAGAAACATGGCAGCCACATACTCGTCCATGAAGGGCTGATAATTAGAGAGTTCGATATTGGTCATGCTTCCGGCGACCTGCAGGGCGCGCTCCATCGTATGGTTCGAAAGCAGGCATATGCGGGCGCCCATGAGGGAACTGTTGCCCACGAACCGGATCCTTTCCGGATTGATATCGGGCAAAAGGCCAATGCCGATAGCTTTAGGGATGTCTAAATAACTGCCGAACCCCCCGGCAACATAGAAGGTGGCAATCTCCTCGAATTTCAAACCCACATAATCCATCAAGGACTTGATGGCCGCAAAGACAGCCCCCTTTGATCGAATCAGATGGCTGATGTCCGACTGCGTAACGGTCAGGTCTTTCCCTGTTTCGGTCTCTTGGCCGCGGGCCACTACAAATTGGATTTCTCCATCTTTTTCAATGAGCCTTTCGTTGCCGCCTGAAAGATTAAATTTTCCATCACCGTCAATGATGCGGTTCCGTGCAAACTCATACAGGATGTCAATCAGTCCGGAACCACAAATGCCTTTGATTTTTCCCTTGCCGATACTCTTGTACTGCACCCTCCCGTCGGAGATGACCAGTTTCTCGATGGCTCCCCCGGTGGCACGCATGCCATGCTTGATACCGCCTCCTTCGAATGCGGGACCCGCAGAGGCCGAGCAGCAGACCAACCATTCGTTGTTGCCGATAGCAATTTCGCCGTTGGTCCCCACGTCAATGAGGACCCTTATTTCCGGCCTGTCCGCAATGCCGCAGGCGATTATCCCGGCCACAATATCGCCGCCCACATAGCTGGCCACTCCAGGTACCACTTCGATGATGCCCTCCGGATGAATATCAATGCCGATCTCCCTGGCACGGATCTGGGGATAAGCGTTCACGGTCGGCACGTAAGGATCGAGACGTATGGAACAGGGAATCAGGGAAAGGAGCAAGTGGCTCATGGTGGTGTTTCCCGCAGCCACCATGCAGGTAATTTCGCGAGGATCAATTCCCTTGGGCTCGGTGAGTGTTTTTATAAGCTGGTTTATATTCTTGACGACCGCCTGATGAAGGGGATCAAGCCCATCCTCCCTGCCGCATGCATAGATCATCCTTGAGATGACATCCTCACCGAATCGGGACTGCATGTTGTAACTTCCTGTCACCCCTAAGACATTTCCGGATTTGAGATCTACCAGTTGGGCAACGACGGTTGTGGTTCCCACATCCACTGCGAGGCCATAATTCTGCTCGGTAGTATCCCCTGGTTCTATTTGAAGGATTTTCCAGATGTCACCGTGCTTGGCAATAGTGGCCGTTGCCTTCCAAAGGTTCTTTCTCAACTTCAGAGCAAGTCCCTGAAGACAAGAGAGGGAAATTTCAAAATTGCGATATTCTGTCCTTTTTCTCAACTCCCTGATGATGCGATCCATATCACTCACGTTGTCTTCAAGGGAGGGCTCTACAAGCTCCAGGTAAATTTTCCGGGTAAGAGGCTCGTATAGGGTCATGGGATCGTCGGTAAGTTTGTGAAGCGCGATCTTTTCCGGTTCACTGTAATCGACAGGTATGCGTTCGAGGAGTATCTGGGCCTCCTCCAGGCGGGATTCGGGCGGAATGAGGACCTCCATATCGGAATCCACTTTTGTCTGACAGGCGAGGACATATCCTTCCGTGATTTCCTCTCTGGACAAAAGGCTAATGGAATGCTTATCCGCTCGTATCTGGCCGTTGGTTACCTTGACACGGCACCTTCCGCAGACCCCTTTCCCTCCGCAGAGATTATTGATATATACTCCCGCCTTTTCGGCAGCTTCCATAAGGGTAGCGCCCTCTTCCACCTCGCAGGTATTTTCATCAGGCAGAAATTTAATTTTATAGCTTTTCATATGTGATTAGGATCTCCTTTCGCTATTCAAAACAGATCAGTCAGACCGCCTTTGTCCTTCTTCAACCGGACCCTGAACAATTTCTCCCCACTATTCTCGAAACACTTGAACCCCCTTGAATCAAGCTCTTCCACCTGTACCTCGCCCAGTTCCTTGAACTGTTCCAGCCAGTGTCGATAATGCTCCCCACCGCCGAAATAGATCTTTTGCCACCTGTTGCCCTTTTCATCATGGCGCTCTTGAACAAGATCCTCTTCAGCGATCCTTTCCTGAACAGTCTTATGCTCGTTTTCCTGCCAGGTGCCTATTCCCGTTTTCCCCATTTTTTTAATCTTAGAAGAGCGCAGCCGCGAAATCGCGCCTATTCCCGTGTCATGGCCGCTCCGCACTTGGGGCATTGCTGATCATAACAGGGGCTCCCTAATTGATGAGGCGCCCTTTCACCGCAGGCAGGGCAAACGCAATATCCACCCGGGCCTGCCGCAAAGCCGCCTCCTCGCCCTTGTCCGCCACTTCCCCGGCCCCGGCTACCGCCGCCTCTGCCCATGCCTCTGCCTGTTCCTGGTCCCTGGCCCTTCGGGCCTGTTCCGTCACCTCTCGGCATTGTTGTTTACCTCCTTCGTTATATTTTTAGTTTTCCCCATAAAAAAGATTACAATCACCTTCATTTTGATATCCACCTATTCCCTGAGAGTATAGGCAAATCTTGTGCCAACGTAGAGATGTATCTTCGCTATACGAGAAAACAATGTAATATCAAATGGTTATATAATTTTAGGTGACAATGATGTCATGGAATATATGGATAGAATAGCGAAATTGCAATAATATAAAGTTGCTAAATCGCAATAATACGACCTCCTATTATCCCCTTGCTACTCTCCACGCGCTGCCTTCCCGGCGCCTCATCCCGGAAGATTCCGATCATCTCCTCAGCGGTTCTGTTTTCGATAAATATCCTATCTGAGATAGTTTCGATGATAATACTTTAATATCAAGGGTATAGTATACGCTTTTACCTTAAGTATCGCTTAACCCTGGTATATACAGGAGTCGCAGGGTCCTCATCTTGCGTTGTGTGTTTCCATGCATTATCCTCCTGCTAGTTATGCTTGGGTATGACCACGGTGAAGGCAGAGCCTTTACCCGGCTCACTATGAACCAGGATTTTACCCCCATGGCCCTCCACGATGGCCTTTACGGACGCTAACCCTATTCCCGCACCCTTCTTTTTACCGGCTTCTTTTCCCCGATGGAAAATATCAAAGATAAAGGGAAGGTCTTCCGGATCAATGCCCTGGCCTTCATCAATTATGGTCACCATTACTTCCCTGTCGTTTTCCTCCGGTGACAGGATAATGGTCCCCCCCCGGTTGGAGAATTTAAAGGCATTATCCAGGAGGTTGTTAAAGACACGCCTTAGGCGATTGGGGTCCGCCTGAATAACCGGCAAGATCTTTTCAGTCCGGAATTCAAGCTTGATGCCAGATTGTGCGGCCCTGTCCTGATATGCCTCAGAAAGTTCCATCAACTCCTTGTCCAGGGACATAGTTTGAAAACTCAACTTCAGTTCTCCGGTTTGAAGCCGCGAGAATTCCAGGAAATCCTGTACAATAAAATCCAGCTTATCCGTCTCCTTGCGAATGATCTCCAGGTATTTATTCTGCTTTTCCTTATCCAATCCGGACGCTTTTTTCAGGAGACGCAGCACAAACCCGCCGATAATGGTGAGAGACGACTTCATGTCGTGGGCGAACATGGAAATAATGTTGTCCCTTTCCCGCTCCATGGCCTTTAAAGCGGAGATGTCCTGGAAGGCCTCCACTGCGCCGACAAGCTCGCCCCCTTTATCTAAAAGGGCGGCAGTGTGCATCCTGACAGGAATGGTTTCTCCATCCCTTTTCCGGATTGTCGTTTCCATACGAACAGACGGCCGGCGTTCATCAATCGCCTTTCTCAAAGGGCAGTGGAGTTTGCACATTCCACCCTGTAAAATGTCACCGCAATAGTGTCCCAGGGCCTCTTTTTCGGAGTAACCGGTTAGCGACTCAGCCCAGGGATTAAAGCTGGTGACCTTCATCTGCGGATTAACGGTAAGTACACCAACCGGAAGACTATTCAGAATGAATCGATAAAAGGTCCGCTCAAATTTTTCGTTTTCGCTGTGCCCTCCTTCTGGAAAGGAGGTCCCGCCTTTTTCGCCCATAGCCATGCTCCTCTATCAATCCCGAACCTGCACTGCCTTTTCATTATAAAATAAGATTTCATGGTTGAGGCAATTATAATCATTGGAATTACAATATGCATGCCAGAATCTCGGCCAGGGGCAATAAATTTAATATCAATATTAACAGGCGGTTGGGAAATGGGTTGCAGGTTTTTTTCACATGGCGAGAGAAAAAACAGTGAGTAACGTTATATGCGTTTACTTTAATCAAAGTAACGCGTAAGTAACGGTCCTGGCTGGATAACGATCTGCAAAGAGGAAATATCGCCCATATGAACACCTTTGAACCTCACGAACGATTCCGATCTGTAAATTTCCGAATTTATTAGATTATGGGAGTGTAAAAGGGGCTATTAAGATTCCATCAAATTTGGTATTTTCATTGTCAATGGAATCAGACGGGTCAAATCATCACACAGGATAAATCATACATGTATTGGAAGAACATATTTGAATGCTTAGCTTTGTTGTTAAATGCAGGAAGCAGGAGGAATTGAAATGCAACTGATTATCGCGGAAGGCCTTTCCAAGACATATCTGGCCGGAGAGGTCAGGATTAATGCCCTTAAAGGGGTCAGCTTTTCCATTGAGAAAGGATCCCTTGTCTCTTTTGTGGGACCGTCAGGAAGCGGCAAGACCACGCTCCTGAACCTCATCGGGTGCCTCGACAGGCCCTCGGATGGCCGTCTCCTTGTCGCCGGCGTGGAGGTGTCGGGCCTGGCAAACAGAGACGCGGCCAGATTTAGGGGAACACACATCGGCTTTATCTTTCAGAGTTTTAATCTGATTCCGGTTTTGACGGCCTTTGAGAACGTGGAATACCCCCTGATTATGGTACAGAACCGCCCCGCCTCAGAACGACGCAAACGGGTGCTCGATCTCCTTGAGGCCGTCGGCATGATCGACCAGAAAGAAAAGCGGCCTGATCAACTCTCCGGAGGCCAGAAACAGCGTATCGCCATCGCGAGGGCCCTTGTCGCAAATCCTGATCTGGTATTGGCCGATGAGCCCACGGCCAACCTGGACCATGACACATCCATGACCATCCTCCAATTGATGAAAAAAATCAGGGATGAACTTCAGACAACCTTTGTCTTCTCGACCCACGATAACCGGATAATGGGCGAAGCCGAGTCCATATACAAGATCGAAGACGGTATTTTGAAAACAAAGGGCAATGGTGGAGGGGGAAGAAATGACTAATCTTATCAGCATCGCGGGGAGAAATCTGTTGAGGTACAAGAGGAGAACCGTCTTAACCCTTTCTTTAATCGTCATCGGTGTCCTGTTTGTGGCAGGTTTTGTGGCCGTGACAGGCTCCTTCAAAAACCTGATGATTGGTCAGATTACGGATTCCTTTGTGGGAGACTTGCAGATTCATAGAAAGGGCTATTTGGCGGCCTTAGATACACTTCCCCTGACCATGAACCTGAAACCAGCTCCCGTTGGGAAGGTGGAGGCCCTATTAAAAGAGATTCCGGAGGTCGAGGCCTACTCCCTGAGGATAAAATTCGGGGGCATGTTCAGCAATTTTACCGAGACCACAAATATACGCCTCAACGGGGTGGATCCGGAACAGGAGACGAAAACGGTCCCGCTTCTGTTATCCAGAATTATCGATGGCGATAGGACCCTTAAAAGAGGGGAAATTTTTGTCCCTGAACTGCTTGCAAGAGGAATGAAGGTAAAGGTCGGGGATATGGTGGTGGTGATCGCCACGAACAGGGACGGCTCGGTCAACGGCAAGCAGCTCAAGGTTGGAGGGATCATGGCGAGCGCGACCGGACCCGGAGGGAGGGACGGTTATATCCACATTGAAGACGCCATGGAGATACTGAGGATGGAAGAGCGGGAAATCAGCGAAGTGGCCGTCAGGATAAAGGATTTCGACCGGTTACATGACGTCTTCAACCGCATCCATTCCGGCCTTTCCATGGAAAAGGATAAAATGGGGAAACCCCTCTTTGAGGTGCATACCTGGGAAGACCTGTCACCATTCTACAATATCGCACGCATGATTGACATGATGACCCTGTTCGTTAAAATCATGCTTATCGCCATTGTGCTCATCAGTATTATGAATGTGATGATCATGGCTGTCTACGAAAGGGTCAGAGAAATCGGCACTATAGCAGCCATTGGGACATTGCCGGGGAAGATCCTCTCCATGTTCCTGATTGAGGGGCTCCTTTTAGGGGTTATCGGCGCGGCCATAGGGAGCCTCTTAAGCGTTGGCATGATCGCTGTCATCAATCTCTTTAAATTCACCTATAACTTCGGCATGCAAAAGGACCTCGTGCTTTCCGCATCCCTGAACCCCCGGGACCTTCTGATGATATCGGTCATTGTCATTATTGTCTCGGTTATCGCGAGCCTTCAACCGGCCTTCAAGGCCTCCAGAATGGACCCGATCCAGGCCCTGGGATATATTTAATAAAAGGCGCAAGGTACAAGGCGTGCGGCACAAGGAAAGATAAAGAACCGTTTTTGAGCAACTTACAGACAGTGTCTTTTTTAGGGACCTGCTGTGATAGAGAGGAGATTTCGAATGACGAAGACTATTTTTTTCATTCTTTCAGTCCTGCTGGCAGCTCCAGCCTATGCCGTGGATGGGAACGAACTCCTGAGACAGATTGACAGGAATCTTGCCCCCGAATCCTATGAGCTATACCGCAAGCTCATCAATATCGAACCGGACGGGAAAAAGAAGGAGTTCGTCCTTTTCACCGTGAAAAAGGGAAGGGACAAGATCGCCGCTATATTCATATCCCCGGCCAGCGAAAAGGGCCGGAGCACCTTGAGGCTGGGTGAGAACATGTGGCTCTACATACCCAATGTGGGAAAGCCGATTCGTGTTACGAGCCTTCAATCCGTTGTGGGTGGGGTATTCAATAATTCGGATATTATGCAACTGGATTACTCTCAGGAGTATGATGTGACCAAGGTCGAGGATAAGGAAAAGGAATACCTCCTTTTTCTTAAGGCCAAAACCAGGACCGTGGCCTATGACCAGCTCAAGATGTGGGTGGACAAGGAAAAGATGTCACCCACAAAGATCGAGTGCATGACCGAGGCCTCCATGCTCATCAAGACTATCTATTTTAAGGAAATCAAGGACTTTGGAGACGGGATCGTGAGGCCTGCCGTTGTGGAAACGGACAGTCCTCTGCACAAGGGATATAAGTCGGTTATGCTCTTTGCAAACATCAAGAAAAGGATATTGGACGATGAGGTCTTTACCCTCACCTTTATGCCGAACATGGATTCGCTTCGGTAGCCAAGGTGAGTAAAAAACCTATGCAACAAAGGGTGGGCGGCATTGGGTTTTGCAAAAGGCAAGCAGCGCCGTTGTTTTTGGCGGCGACAGCGCTTTTCTCTCTGGCCTGCATCCTTTCCCTGCCTTCCTTCTGCAGGGGTGGAGAATACGATTTTGATCTCGCAGAGATTGAAAAGAAGCCCTATCATCTGGGCGGCTACGCCGAGATCAATCCGGTCCTCTTCTGGCTGAATAAGGACAGCCGCCTCTACAGGCTGAGGTTCTATGGCCGGGACGAAGATTCCACCCTCAACCAGCAGGGGTTTGACCTTCAACTGGAAGGGAGCTATGAAAAAGGCATATCAAGGTTCTTTGTGAGAACCAACAGCAGCCTCCTGCATACCTATGAGGGATGGACCGGAAAGAACACGCTATACGAAGGCCTCCTTTCCCTGAAACCTTCTTCATCCCTGGCCATTGATATAGGAAAGAAGACCATGAAATGGGGAAAGGGGTATGCATGGAATCCCGCAGCATTTGTGGACCGCCCCAAGGATCCTGACGACCCCGACCTTAGTCGGGAAGGCTTCTTCGTGGTTTCCATGGACTACATCAAGAGTTTCAACGGCTCCCTGAAGACAGTCTCCTTCACTCCCGTCCTTGTCCCGGTCTATGGAGACATGAACAGGGATTTCGGTGAAGCCGGCCATCTCAATTTTGCCGCAAAGCTCTATTTCCTGTTTCTGGACACGGATATCGACTTTATGTTCCTGTCCGGAGCCAGCAAGGAGCGGCGTTATGGATTTGATTTTTCAAGGAATGTTACCTCCAATTTTGAAATCCACGGCGAGCTCGCCCGGATAAAGGACTTCAAAAAAATATCTGTCGCCCGGGACGGAGCGCTCTTAAAAACAGAGTCCGACCCCTTGAGTGCCCTTCTGGGTCTCCGATACCTGAATTCCATGGACACGACCTGCATCCTTGAATACTATCACAACGATGCAGGCTACAGGGAAATGGAGATGAGAGACTTCTTCACCTTTGCGGATGAAGGGTATGACGCCTTTCTTTCAGGAGGTGCAGATAGTCTGATTAAAAGGGCACAGGCATTGGCAACATCTGGATACGGCAGGCTGAATCCGATGAGGGATTATCTCTATCTGCGTATCAGCCAGAAGGAACCCTTTGATATCCTATACTTCATCCCGGCCGTCACCTGGATATTCAACCTGGAGGATCGGAGCTTCTCCCTTTCACCGGAACTGCTTTATACCGGCATTACCAACCTGGAGTTGCGGCTCAAGGGCACAGTCCTTGAAGGCGATGAATTCAGCGAATACGGTGAAAAGCAAAACGATTATAAGATCGAATTGCGAATCAGGTACTATTTTTAAAGTGTCGCCACTCAATCTACCCCTTATCGAGTTTGGTCAATAGCTGCCCCATGGCCCCCCTGGCCGGATCGGTTCCGATAAGCGGGGAATAGGGAGAATCGATCCTGAGGATATCGGGTATGGGAATCTTCTGTGCAAAGACAAGGGCCAGTTCATTGATCATTCCCCCGATTTCGTGTTGGGAGATGATCTGGCCTCCC
>CAZGIZ010000145.1:0-6107 GCA_964526655.1 uncultured Desulfobacteraceae bacterium
AGCTCTGCCGGTTTCTCATCTCCTCCATGACATTCCTGTCGCCGACGGGGGTGGTTATATGCTCCAGTCCGTGCTCATTCAATGCCGCTCCCAATCCCATGTTGCTCATCACCGTGCTCACGACAACCCCGTTCTTTAGTACACCTCTATCCTTGAGCATCCTGGCGCATATCATGAGGATCTGATCCCCTGTCAGGACACTCCCCCTCTCATCCACGGCGATAAGCCTGTCCCCGTCCCCGTCAAAGGCTAACCCCAGGTCCGCATTGGATTCAAGGACTCTCCGGCTCAAGGCCTCCGTATGCTGGGAACCGCATTCCTCATTGATATTCCTCCCGTCGGGCTCATTGAATAGGGCCTCCGTCTCCAGGCCAAGGCCCTCAAAGAGCGCGGGTGCCACACGGTAGGTCGCCCCGTTGGAGCAGTCGATAACGATTTTAATGCCCGATAGCCTTTCGGAAAGGGTCTCACTGAGGAATGAGATGTACATGTCTCGCGCCTCATCCAGGACCTCCACCTGTCCCGTGCTCCCCAAGTGAGAGGGTCCGGACTCCTCAAAAATCAGGGTTTCGATCTCGGATTCTTCGGCCTCGGAAAGCTTGTATCCTTCGCTGGAGAAGACCTTAAAGCCGTTATATTCCTGGGGGTTATGAGAGGCAGAGAGCACTATTCCGGCGCCCCCGCAAAGCTTCCTGGTCAGAAAGGCCACCCCTGGAGTCGGAAGCACCCCGGCCAGCAGGGCCTTTCCTCCGGCTGAGAGAAGGCCCGAGACAAGGGCATACTCCAGGACCTTTCCTGATGAGCGCGTGTCGCGGCCGATTATCACATCAGGACGGCTCTTCCGGCTTTCACAAAACCGGACCATGGAACGGCCCAGCTTAAAGGCCGTCTCCTGGGTGATGGGGTGCTGATTATAGATGCCCCTGATCCCGTCCGTTCCGAATAACCTGCCCATGATTTCCCTCTAACTGATAGCCATCCCGGGTATCTTTGCCCATACGCCCTTGCAGATGTCATCAACAAACCCCTGGAGCCAGGAGACACCCGCCTCTGATTCCTCTCCTTTAAGTCCCTTAATAACGCTGATATAGTCCTTCCCGTCCCTAAGAAGGGCCTTCTCAACGATCCCAAGAAACCGG
Organism: uncultured Desulfobacteraceae bacterium; assembly: GCA_964526655.1. GTDB lineage: Bacteria > Desulfobacterota > DSM-4660 > Desulfatiglandales > HGW-15 > CAZGIZ01. Next base: position 1,140 of record CAZGIZ010000145.1, read on the forward strand.
TCCCTCTTTGAGTCATTCCCCTCCCCCGTGATGAAATCCCTGAATGCCTGCTCCATTTCCGGCCATCTCTCAAAAAACTCCTTTTTCCCGGAGACCGTCCGATCCGAAGGGGATTTGGCTATATCTCCACGGGCCTCCAGGGAGTCCGGCATCCTGCCTGCGACATCTCCCAGCCGTTTTAATCTCTCATTGATCGCCGAGTCCAGCTTCCCGACCGCGCCTTCATGGAGGGCCTTTTCCATGTCATCGCTCGCGAGAAACCTGGAGCGGACGTCCAGGTACCACCTTCGGAGGGCCAGGAGGTTCGCAATATAGATGGTGTTGAGTTTGACTATCCTCTTGAGATTAAGGTAGAGACCCGGACGGAAGGGAATAGTCTTTGGCAGGGATGGATGTCCCAGGAGCATGGTGTTTTGTTTCAGGATGTCCTTCCGGACGACGGTGCCTGCCGCGACGACCGTGCCGTATTCCAGCATCAGGGGCCCCACGAGCCCGCCCTGGCCCCCCAGGAAAATGGGAGCCTGGTTCATCATCACCCCCCTGGGCACGTCCCCCAGAAGGGACGGCGTGGCCTTGTCCTGGTTCGGGGTGTAATTAAAATGGATATATGAGCTCCCTACCTCGCTGTGATTCTTCTCGTCCGTGCCCCCGGCCATGAGGCAGTCGCAGAAATTGATCAGGCTCCCCAGGGTCACATAGGGCATGAGTATAGTGTGTTTTAACCCCACATTATGGGCGCCCCTGGCCCCCTCTTCCAGGAGGCAAGACTCCCTGATCTGTGCCCCGGAGCCCATTGAGGCCTTTTCAAGAAAGGCGGACTCATAGAAATAGCCGCCCTTGAGTTGGACATCCCTGCCTATCTGGCAGTTATGCACCGTGGCGGGGGTCTCATATCCGAGTTGCGCGCCTGCCATTATAAGGGTGTCCGGCCCGAATAGTTTACAGCCCGCATGGATGACCACCCCGTCCCCGGATATCCTGTCCGGCGAAATATCATCTCCGATCTCCACTCCTTCGGGGCACGGGATGCGGACCCCTTTTTTCAGGAGCCGGTTCAGTATCTTTTCTCCTTTATAGGGACTTTTCATTGCTCCTCCAGCAGGGAATCGTCTTTATAAGCAAAGATTTTTCTTATCATTGTTTGTTTCCGAGATCAAACGAAAATGAGCAGGCCCGCCCCTTTTGACTTGACCGGGCATCCATTCTTACCTATATTATTAGACCTCTTCAGAGGAATGAACATGTCTCGAATGCCGGCCGCATAAGTTTTCAGCGCGAAGGGACTCCGACGGAAGATGCTTGCGACCCGCGGTCTTAAGGTAAATAGACGAGATAGGGGTTTTCCTTACTTATGAACAGGAGGATATATTTATGGGAAAAGTAGGAATTATTGGAGTCGGCCAGAGCTCCTTTGTCCGGGGGTATCCCGGTTCGATCAGGGAACTGGCCTTTGAAGGCTTTAGGGAGGCCATGAAGGACGCGCAGATAACCACCAAGGACATAAGCGCCTCAGTGATCTGTTCGGCCCCCGAATATGACAAGCAAAGGTCCCCTGCCGGGGTGTTCGCGGAGTACATGGGGCTCACTCCCCAGCCCACCTTTTATGTGGAAACACTCTGCTCTTCCAGCAGCACCGGCGTCAAGCTGGCCTATTCACTCGTGAAATCAGGACTCCATGATGTAGTGGCGGTCATCGGTTTTCAGAAGATGTCCGAGATCTCTTCGGCCGAGTCCCAGGAGAGGATGGGCAGGGGCGCGGACATACAATGGGAAAGCCCCTTCGGGACCATGATGCCGGCCTATTACGCCATGTATGCCAGGGCCCACATGGCCAAGTATGGAACGACGCCGCAGGATCTGGCCCTCATAAGGGTCAAGGCCGCCACCTACGGTCAGATAAATGAAAAGGCGGTATATCGCAAGGCCGTGACCCTCGAGATGTTTTCAGACCCCGAGAGCCCCATGTCCGGACCAGTCGCAAGCCCCCTCAGGGTAGGCGACTGCTGCGCCAACGCGGACGGGAGCTCCTGCGTAATCGTGGCCAGCGAGGAGAAGGCAAAGGCCTTTTCAAAGAAACCGGTCTGGATACTGGGTATGGGCGCAGCATCCACTGCCGTAAACATGGCGGGGAGGGACCTCTTTACAGGCCTGACGGTCGGGCAGGAGGCGGGTGAGCAGGCCTACAAGATGGCCGGCGTCACCCCGAAGGACATTGATGTGGCGGAGGTACACGACTGCTTTACCATCGCTGAAATGATGGCCTATGAGAACCTGGGTTTCGCGAAGCCAGGGGAAGGGAAAGAGCTGATCAACAACAAAGAGACCTACAAAGAGGGAAGCATTCCCGTGAATGTTGACGGGGGCCTCCTATCCAAGGGCCATCCCATAGGCGCGACCGGAGGTTCACAGATAAGGACCATTGTACTTCAGCTCAGGGGTGAAGCCGGCGAGATGCAGGTCAAGTCCCCGGAGATCGGGCTGGTCCATAACATCGGCGGTGTGGGCCTTTACGGCAATGTTACGATTCTTGGGAGATAGACTATGGCAAAGAAAAAAGATATTGATGTACGATTCAGCAAATTCGGGACGGTGAGCTTTACCTCCACTACCAGGGTCAATGACTTTATTGACAAGATGGAGCAGGGCAGGGTATCCGGCACGCGTTGCAAGGACTGCGGCCTTGTCTTTTTCCCGCCCAGGGCGGACTGCTATCAATGCCTTTCCAGCAACATGGAATGGTTTGAGGTGTCAGGCAAGGGCAAGCTCATCACATACAGTAAACTGGAATACGCGCCGGTCGGATTCGAAAAGGACCTTCCCTACAGCATAGCCCTGCTGGACTATGGAGACTATAAGGTGTTCGGCAGGATAGACACGGGCCTGGCTGACGATGAGATAAAGGTGGGCATGGAAATGAAGACGGTTGTTAACGAGCTTCCCGACGGGCAGTTGAACTACGTGTTTCAAAAGGCTTAACCTTTCAGGCAGTTGATCCATCCCGCCCCAAGGGCGGGATGCATCAAGATCCGGTCTTACCGTGAACGCAACCCCTCAAGATCAAGGATGGCTTGAGATATCCGTTGAAATTGATCCCGTTACCCACGAGGCCTTGAGCGCCTTTCTCTTTGATCTTGGATGTGAAGGCATTGTATCGGAGTCCTTTCATGATCCCACCCTAAGGGCATATCTCGATAATAGAAGAGACAAGGGAGAAATCAGGGATAAACTGGACCTATTCCTGACGAATCTGAAAGAAATCTTTCCCGGGGCAAATTCATTCAAATTAAGAATACAGGAGATTGAGGAAAAGGACTGGGAGATTGACTGGCGCAGTTTTTTCAGACCGGACCGGGTCACACGGAGGCTTATGGTGATACCTGCCTGGGAGCCGGTCCCGTCCTCTCCTGAGATCAGGGTGATGAGGATCGATCCGGGGCCCGCCTTCGGTACGGGCCATCACGCCACTACGCGCATGTGTCTCAAGGCCATGGAAAAGGCATGTTTTAAAGACCCCTGGAAGATGCTTGACGTTGGGACGGGGAGCGGCATCCTGGCCATTTACGGGGTCATGTTAGGGGCCAAAAGGGTCGCGGCCATAGATATTGACCCCGAGGCCCTCCGGTGGGCCGGGCGGAACATTGAATTGAACGGACTTAAGGGGGAGATCGAACTTTCTTCCAGGCCCCTGACTGAGTGGGAAGAGACTTTCTCGCTCGTTACCGCCAACCTCACTTTAGGCACAATCCTTGACCTCCGCCCCCATTTTTCCCGCACGCTTGTCCCCGGAGGACGGCTGATCCTGTCAGGCCTCCTCAGGGAACAGGCAGGGGAAGTGGAAGAAGGGCTTCCACGATACGGATTCCTTAAAGGGGAGGTCCGTTTCCAGGATGAGTGGGCGTGTATTAATGCGGTAAAGTCAGGTGAGTAGTCGAATGGTTGAGTCGATGAGTGGGTGAGTTGTTGAGTGGTTGAGTAGTTTAGAAACAATAAGATTCCCCAACTCAGCCACTTACCTACTCAACGGCTCACCTACTCAACCACGCAACCAAGCGAGGAGGTAAATTGCGCCGTTTCTTTATTGAAGAGATAGAATCAAGGGACGGATATTGTGTTATTTCGGGGTCCGAGGCAGGGCACATTTCCAGGGTCCTGCGTATGGGCAGGGGAGACCGGCTGATTCTCATGGACGGAAAGGGCAATCGATTTGAGACCCTGATAGAGTCGGCAAGTCAAAAAGAAATCCTCGCGGTCATTGAAAGGCGTCTCCCGGGGCCCGCCCCCTCACCTGTCGAAATAGACCTGTGCCAGGCCCTGCTAAAGTCAAGGGCCATGGACTTTCTTATCGAAAAGACCTCTGAACTGGGGGTTGACAGGATAATTCCCTTCTTTTCCGAGAGGACGGTTGTGACCCTTGATGGGGAAAGGGCCGCTGCCAGGGTGAGGCGCTGGAAAGGGATATCCAGGGCTGCGGCAAAACAGTCCGACAGGATCAGGCCGGCTGAAATATCGCCCCCGGTCTCAATTCAGGAACTGACTGACAGATTCAGACAGGTGAATGGCCTGAAGGTAGTTATGTGGGAAGATGAGGAGACAAGGGATCTCAAGGAACTCTTAAGGTCCTCCCCGGAGAAACAACGCGTTATCGGCATGGTGGGGCCTGAAGGGGGTTTTTCCGAAAGAGATATCAAGAGGGCGCGGGAGGCCGGGTTTATATCCGTTTCAGCCGGGAACCGGATCTTGCGGGCGGAGACCGCGGCCATAACCCTGGTCGCCATTGTCCAGTATGAGTGGGGAGACCTGAGTCTGATATAATAAGGGCGCAGGGCTCATGGCACAAGGCGCAGGGGAGAGAATAATGAGGTCATGTTTCACCTTAAGCCTTGAGCCCTATGCCTTGAGCCTTTTTTCACAGAATACGCCATGCAATCACAAATAAAGATATCGGATGAGCTTTCAATACCCCTTAAA
>CAZGIZ010000145.1:6207-11383 GCA_964526655.1 uncultured Desulfobacteraceae bacterium
ATACGCCATGCAATCACAAATAAAGATATCGGATGAGCTTTCAATACCCCTTAAAGAGCTGAGGTTCACAGCCTCCAGGAGCAGCGGACCGGGAGGCCAGAACGTGAACAAGGTCAATACAAGGGTGACGCTCTGGTTTGACGTGGCCGGTTCCCCATCCCTTTCGGACGACCAGAAGGGGCTGATCCGGAGAAACCTGTCAACAAGGATCAACAGGGAAGGTATTCTCAGGGTGGTTTCCCAGAAACACCGCACCCAGGCCTCAAACAGGGATGAGGCCATTGAGCGTTTCGCGTCGCTGGTGGGAGAATCCCTTCGCCTGATACCGCCCAGGAGGAAGACGGCGATCTCGAGGGCGGCCAGGGGGCGGAGGCTTGAAGAAAAGAGGCATAGGGGCGCCCTCAAAAAGGAGAGGTCAAGGGTTGATCCGGAACCGGATTAAAATTGACGAGGCAGAACCCAAAACAGGGGCTAAGCAGAAAAGGAATTATTGCTACGGCCGGGTCCTTTTTTTCAGGCCCTATCTATATGCTCCGGTGACAGTTCCCACAGATGGAAGGGTTCGATAGGATAAGTCATTTCATTGAAAAGGGACATTCTGCCAGGGGTTCCGAGGCGTGAACCCTCCCATCTGCGGGAACGGCAGAGTCCAGTGGAATTTTTTTTGAGATAGGGCCTGAAAAAAAGGACCCGGCCTCCGCTGTGGCTCAGGGTTGTTTTCGACGTAGGCGACTTTATAGGACATTGATCTAAAGCCTGATCCCCTGGCGTTTATATTTACTGCCTGTTTAAAAATTTAGGTGGCGCCGGCCCCGGCGGCGCCACCTAAAACCTCCTTTATCCGATTTAGCCCAGGATAGCCTTCAGGTCCTCCTCCGGCGTCGCGATGGGCATGATATTGAATTTTTCCACCAGTACCTTGAGTACGTTCGGTGAAACAAAGGCCGGAAGGCTCGGCCCAAGACGAATGTCCTTGACCCCAAGATAGAGCAGGCTCAACAGGATGGCGCATGCCTTTTGCTCGTACCAGGAAAGTATCATGGACAGGGGCAGGTCGTTCACTGCGCATTCAAAGGCGCCTGCGAGGGCAAGGGCAATCTGGACCGCGGAATAGGCGTCGTTACACTGCCCGATATCCAGGAGCCTGGGAATGCCTGCGATGTCTCCGAGGTCCTTGTCAAAGAAACGGAACTTGCCGCAGGCCAGCGTCAGCACCACGCAGTCCTTGGGAACTTGTTCCACGAGCCTGGTATAGTAGTCCCTTCCCGGTTTGGCGCCGTCGCAGCCTCCGACAAGGAAGAAATGCCTAATGGCCTTGCTCTTGACCGCCTCGATGACCTTGCCGGCCACACCCATTACCGCGTTGTGGCCGAAACCGACCATGACCTTCTTCCCGTCCTGATCCTCTGAAAAGCCGGGGAGCGAGAGGGCCTTTTCAATGGCAGGGGTAAAATCCTTGTCAGCGATATGCGTGACACCCGGCCAGCCTACCAGTCCGGTGGTGAAAATCCTGTCCTTGTAGGTATCTCTGGGTTTCTGGATACAGTTGGTGGTCATTACGATGGCCCCTGGAAAGGCGTCGAACTCCCTGGCCTGGTTCTGCCAGGCTGTCCCGTAGTGCCCGTAAAAGTGCGAATATTTTTTCAGCTCCGGGTAGCCGTGGCAGGGCAGCATTTCCCCATGGGTATAGACATTGATTCCTTTGCCCTCGGTCTGCTTGAGGATCGTTTCCAGGTCCTTTAGGTCGTGACCGGACACTAAAATCGCCTTTCCCGCTTTAGCGCCCAGGGGCACTTGGGTGGGTACGGGATGACCATAGGTCCCGGTATTGGCGGCGTCAAGGAGTTCCATGGCCCTGAGGTTGATCTCGCCGCACTTCATGACAAGGCCTATGTAGTCATCCACGGAGAGCGTCTTGTCGAGGGTAGCCGCCATGGCCTCCTGGATAAAGGAATAGACCGCGTCGTCCTCCTGGCCAAGGATGGCGGCATGGTCCGCGTAGGCCGCCGTGCCCTTTATTCCATAAACAAGCAATTCTCTCAGGGAAAGGATATCCGGGTCAATATCAGGATCGGACTTCACCCCTACTTCCTCACCCTGCCTGACCATGGCCTCCTTTGTCGATTCCGGGACAAAGCCGGTCGCGCCCTGGGAAAAGTCGATATTACCTCCGGCGGCCTTTACCTTCCCCTTGAGTTCGTCACGAAGCCGTACCGTTTCATTGATCAGCTCGATAAACCGGTCAGCATCAAAATCGACATTGGTCAGGGTTGAAAAAATGGCTTCGCAGACAAGCCGGTTGATCCTGCCGTCGTTGACACCCTTTTTGCGTCCCTCCACAGCGATCTGGGACAGACCCTTGACCGCGTAAATCAATAGATCCTGCAATACCGCCACATCCGGTTGCTTGCCGCACACACCTACCTTTGTGCAGCCTTCACCTTTTGACGTCTGTTCACATTGAAAACAAAACATGACATGCCTCCTTTTTTTGATTGTTTTAATTAATCGGTCACATCAATGATTCCCTTTTTGGACTGAATAAGAGAATAGCAGCATCGGAGCGGGAGGTCTTTGACTTAAGTCAAGGATCGAAATGAAATTCAATATCCATATTGACAAATATGGGCCTCCCTGCCATAGTCAGAAACAGAAGCAGCTTTTTATCCATGTCTTTCACTTAACCTTGCCTTTTGAATAAAATCTGGATTAATAGTTGGGCATATTCTCTTTGACAGAGTCATATGATTTAGCCAAAAAAATGAAAGGGGGCAATAATGATTGACAAACAGAAACTGGTAAAAATTGTGGGCGCCGGTAACGTGGCCTACGAACAAGCGGCCCTGGATGACTATTCCAGGGACATGAGCTTCGTCAATCAGGTAAGACCGGCAGCCGTGGTAAAACCAAAGAAGGCGGGGGACGTCCAGAAGATCATTAATCTTGCCAACAAGACCCAGACACCGCTGGTGCCTGTAAGCTCGGGGGCTCCCCATTTCCGGGGCGATACTGTTCCAGGTACGGGCGGGGCCCTTATCGTTGACCTCAGCCAGATGAACGAGGTGATATTTGTTGACAGGCCGCGCAGGGTTGCCATGATCGAGCCGGGCGTCACCTTCGGTGAGCTGATACCAAAGGTTAAGAAAGAGGGGCTCAGGCTCAACATGCCTTTGCTGCCGCGAAAGTCTAAGTCTGTCGTAGGCAGTATACTTGAGAGAGAGCCCGTAACAATGCCCAAGTATCAATGGGATGTATCAGACCCCCTGGCCTGCGCCGGGCTGTTCTTTGGGACCGGTGATGAGTTTCGAACCGGGCAGGCGGCCGGGCCTGGCACGGTAAAGGATCAGTGGAAAGTCGGAGGGGTGCAAAAGGCGCCCTATGGGCCTGGTACGGCCTCTCTGCACAGGCTTATTCAGGGGTCCCAGGGAACCATGGGTATTGTAACCTGGATTTCCTTGAGGTGTGAAATACTCCCAAGCCTTGAAGAGCCCTTCCTTGTCGGATCCTCCGACCTCGATACCCTGCTTGAGATGACTTCCTGGCTCATAAGACTGAGGATGGTCAATGAATGCTTTATACTCAACAACACCAGTTTGGCTGCCATCTTTGCCAGGAAATGGCCCAAGGATTATCAGGACCTGAAGGATTCCCTGCCCCCTTGGACACTTTTCTATACCGTAGCCGGCTACGAGTATTTCCCCGAGGAAAGGGTCAGCTCCTATATCAAAGACATCACTGCCATGACCCAGCGCTTATGTGTGGAGGCGGTAAAGGCGGTCGGCGAGGTTTCGGCAAATGAGATGTTGAAAGCAGCCCAGCAACCCTCCGGGGAGCCCTATTGGAAGCTCCGCCACAAGGGGGCCTGCGAGGACATATTCTTTTTGACCATCTATGATAAACTCGAGAGCCAGATCAGGGCCATGAATGATCTGGCTGAAAAGGCGGGTTATCCCACGTCGGACATGGGTGTCTACATCCAGCCGATAGTGCAGGGAACGGGCTATCACTGTGAGTTTAATCTCTTTTATAATCCCGGAAACCCAAGGGAGCTGAATCGGGTCAAGGAGTTGTCCCCCTCAGCCGTCAAAAACCTGATGGCAAAGGGCGCCTTCTTCTCAAGGCCTTACGGTGAAAGCGCGGGCATGATCTTGAACAGAGATGCGGCTACGGTTTCTGTATTGAACAAGTTCAAGAAGATATTCGATCCAAACAATGTCATGAACCCGGGAAAAGTGGGCTTTTAAAAAATTTTGGTGAACAGAAACTCATCAGTGAATATATATCAGGAGGTACCGAATATGGGACTGGAACAATATCAAGGCGATATGGAGATGTGCTGCCGGTGTTCATGCTGCAAATGGATACCGTTACAAAGGGTGAATGGTTTTGAGTATGCAAAACAGTGCCCCAGCATATCGAGATATGAATTCCATAGCTACTCAGGCGGCGGTAGAATGGATATCGGAGCGTCGATGTTGAAGAACGGGTTTAACTATACGGATAAACTCCTCGACATCGTCTATAACTGCCAGATGTGCGGCGCCTGCGGCGTCTCGTGCAATTATGCCATGGACATGGAAGTCCTGGAGCCCATCAATGAATTCAGGATCAAGTGCGTCGAGGACGGTCAGACCAATCCCGCCCTGGAAAAGGTAATCAAGGGTCTCCGAAAGCAGGGCTCGATGGTGCCACCCAAGGGCAAGCGGGGAGACTGGGCCAAGGGCCTGAACCTTAAGGACGCGGGCAAGGAGAAAGTGGATGTACTCTATCATGTCGGCTGCCTCACGAGCTTTGATAAGGATATGCAGAAGCTGGCCAGGGCCACGGCCAGGATACTGAAAAAGGCCAAGGTCGATTTCGGAATAGCCGCTGACAATGAAACCTGCTGCGGCGGCCGGGCCCTTCAGATGGGTTACAGGGAAGACTTCCTCAAGCAGGCTAAAAAGAACATGGCCATGATCAAGAAGGCCGGCGTAAAGACGGTTGTAACGGCCTGCGCCGACGGGTATCAGGCCTTCAAGGTACTTTACGACAAATACAACCTGAAGGGTGATCTTGAGGTGCTGCACATCTCGGAATACATCGACAGACTCATTAAAGACGGAAAGCTGAAGCCCCGGAAGAAGGTCGATCTATCGGTCACCTACCATGACCCGTGCCGTCTCGGCAGGCTGGG
>CAZGIZ010000146.1:0-9263 GCA_964526655.1 uncultured Desulfobacteraceae bacterium
AAACAATAAATCATACCATATTCCCGGCCCTTTGTCGAGCCGCTACAATAATCCCCTTTCCTCCAGGCCGAAAAGACTCCTTCCCATGATAAAATAATCGTTCTCCACTACCCCGAAAGGGGTAGTGGAGAACGCGATCTTTTCCTACATAAGGAAGAGACCCACAGCAGGGAGAATAGGGGCAATAACCAGGGAGACAACAGACATCAGCTTTATAAGGATATTCATTGCCGGACCCGAAGTGTCCTTAAAGGGGTCACCAACAGTATCGCCTACAACCGCCGCCTTATGGTTATCCGAACCCTTTCCACCCAAATTTCCCTCTTCTATGTATTTTTTCGCGTTATCCCAGGCGCCTCCTCCGTTTGCCATGAAAAGGGCAAGAAAGGCACCCATTACCGTGGCGCCCAGAAGCATCCCGCCCAAGGTGTCCTTTCCCAGGAGGAATCCAACCGCAACCGGGGTCAGTACGGCGACCAGACCGGGGGCCACCATCTCCTTGAGGGCAGAGGTAGTGGCTATGGATACGCAGGTCTTCGAATCGGGCTTGACACCCTCTTTCCCTTCAAGCAGTCCGGGGATCTCTCTGAACTGACGCCGGATCTCCTCGACTATACTGAAAGCTGCCTTGCCCACCGAGGTCATTGTCAGGGCTGCGCAGATCATGGGGACCATAGCGCCGATAAAGGCGCCTATCACGACGAGCGGATTTTTAATATCAATTATTTCCAGTCCCGCCGCCTGTGTAAAGGCCACGAAAAGGGCGAGGGCTGTCAGGGCCGCTGAACCGATGGCAAAGCCTTTACCGATTGCGGCCGTTGTGTTTCCAAGGGCGTCAAGTCCGTCCGTGATCTTCCTGGTCTCGGGACCAAGGCCCGCCATCTCGGAAATACCGCCCGCGTTATCCGCTATGGGGCCATAGGCGTCAACGGTCATGGTCGCGCCCACCGTGGCGAGCATGCCGACGGCTGAAAGACCAATGCCGTAAATTCCGGCAGTCTGGAAACCTATGAATGTGGCAACGCAGATACCCAAAATGGGGAGATAGGTGGATTGCATACCCACAGCCAGACCGGCTATGATAACCGTGGCGGGACCTGTTTTGGTCTGTTCCGCTATGCGGCGGATCGGGGGACCGGAAGTGTAGTACTCGGCGAGGAGGCCTATTGCGATCCCGCAGAGGAGTCCGGAAAACACCGCCCAAAAAGCGCCCCAGGGCATGCCCAGGCCGCTTGTAATAATAGCGGTAAGAATCACAAACACGGCGGCGGCCACAAAAGTGGTGTATCTCAGGGCGCCGGCAGGGTTGCCTTTCTGGAAAATCTTAATGGAAAAGATCCCTACAAAAGAGCTCAGCAGACCGGCCATGACCACCAGGATCGGCATTGACATATACATGAGCTTTATATTCTTTGGATCAATGTCTTTAAGAACAGGGAACTTGTCAATAAAGTCAGGAGTAATTGTCAGGGTCGCTCCGATGGCGATAGTGGCGACAACCGAACCCACGAAAGATTCGAATATATCTGCGCCCATCCCTGCGATATCCCCGACATTATCACCCACGTTATCGGCTATGACTCCGGGATTCCTCGGGTCGTCTTCGGGAATTCCTGCCTCAACTTTACCGACAAGGTCCGCACCCACGTCAGCGGCCTTGGTATATACGCCCCCGCCAACACGCGCGAAGAGCGCTATAGAACTGGCGCCCATGGCAAATCCGTTGATGTATTTGGCCGTCTCTGGGTCACCGCCATAATACCAGAACCAGAACCCCAGGCCCAGGAGTCCCAGGCCTGCAACGGCAAGCCCCATTACGGAACCTGAAAAATAAGACACGTTCAGGGCCTTTGCCTGCCCCCACTTATTGGCGGCCTCCGCGGTCCTGGAGTTGCCCCTCGTGGCCGAAGTCATGCCTGAAAAGCCCGCCAGCATCGAGCAGATGGCACCTGTTACAAAGGCAACCGAGGTCCTCCATTCGCCCAGTAGGAATCCCAAAATGATAAATACAGCCACGATAAAGATAACCAGAATGGAGTACTCTTTTTTAAGAAACGCCATGGCCCCTTCATGGATCATTCCTTCAAGCTCCTTCATCAACTCGGTCCCGTTCGGCTGTTTTTTAACATACATGTAGACCAGCCATGCGATGATCAGACTTAAGATCCCTAAAAAAGGGGCATACACAGTTAATCCTTGCATAAGTTTGTTACCTCCTTAGCTTCAAGATTTTGACGATTTATATTATTCATTGCATGTCCCACTCCATCCGAAACGAATAACCGGCAGGCCCTTGCCGACATTTTGATCATATCCTCCATTATCTCCTTCTGGTCATCATAGAAAGGTGAAAGGACATAATCCTCGGTTGTCTCTCCATACAGGGGCCGTCCTATACCGATTTTTACCCTGGGAAATTGAGCGCTGCCAAAATGATCAATTATGGATTGCACTCCTTTGTGCCCTCCGGCGCCCCCATGACTGACAATCTTGATCTTTCCAACCGGCAGGTCGAGGTCGTCGTGAACGATAAGAATATTTTCCTCTTTCAGATCGTAATAATCGATGCAGGCCTTAATGGATCTGCCGCTTAGATTCATAAAGGTCATCGGGCAGAGCAACATGATCTCTTTCCCCTTAAATTTCGTCCGGACATTTCTGGATTGAAATTGCCGGCCCTTTAGGCGAACTCCCAGTTCCCGGCTTAATAGATCGATAACCTGAAAGCCAATATTATGTCTTGTTTCTTTATATTCCGGCCCGGGATTGCCGAGACCCGCTATCAAATCCACTTTTAAGGTCTACCCGCCTTCACCCCCTTTCCTCTTGAATTGGATATCTTATTATAAAGGGACTACTCCTGAATCTCTGATTCAGTGTCTCCTTTCTCAAGGACTTTCTCTTCACCCTCCTCTTCCCCTTCGGCCTCAGCCTCTTGTGCCTGGGACACGGTCGGAGCAATGACTACCGCCACGGTCGTTGTCTCTTCCTGCAAGGCCTTAATACCCTCAGGGAGGACGATGTCCCGGATGTGCAGTGAGTCTCCTATATCGAGGTCGGACACGTCCACGTCAATGTGTTCCATGAGTTTGTCGGGCAGGCAGGAGATAGCTATTTCCCTCCTGACATGCTGAAGGATTCCCCCGTTTTTAACCCCTTCCGGCGTATTTATGAGACGGAGGGCGACATCGATGGTTATTTCCTTATCCATGGACACCTCATAGAAATCCGCATGGATATAGGCATCCTTGACAGGATCGGTCTGCAGCTCTTTAATCATGACCACCCGGGAATCGCTCCCCTTTTCAGATTCAATCTGAAGTCCAAGGATAATGTTTTCCCCGGCGGTTTTTTTCATTATTTTTTGCATATCAAGGAGATTAACTGTCAGCATCAAGGGTTCCACGTTCGGGCCGTAAAAGATGGCTGGGAGACGGTTGCTATTCCTGAGCTTTTTGGACGCCTCTTTCCCTTTTTGATCTCTTATTCGGGCGGTTAATGTATATCGGGCCATAAATTACCTCCTGTGTTTGGCTCTCTCATTCAGATTTTATATTACTAATGCCCTGAAATCATTATTAGTGCCCATCCATAAGTGGCCATTTTGTCCAATCCCTGCCTGCGGCAGGCAGGTCTGCGTCACACTCAGATTGTAATCCTCGAAATACTACAGTGTATTCATGTGGTTACAATCTTTGTGTTCCTTGACCTTTAACAAAATTTCTCATTTATTGACGGGCACTAATTAACGAAAATTTTCACAAGTCAGAGCATACAAAACGCCTGCATTAGGCAGGCGTTGATATCTTTATACGAACAGGGTGCTGACGGAATGCGAATTGTAAATCCTTTTAATTGCTTCTCCTAACAGCTCCGCTATGGATAGTACATCAATTTTTGCGCAATTTTCAGCCGGTTTGCTTATTGGGATCGTGTTTGTCACAACCAGGCGGTCTATGGGGGATTCTTCAATCCTTTCTATTGAGGGGCCGCTTAAGACCGGATGGGTGCAACAGGCATATATCTTGGAGGCGCCCCGGTTCCTAAGGGCTTTTGCCCCCTGGGTCAGGGTCCCGGCGGTATCAACCATATCATCCAAAATAATTGCAGTTTTTCCTTCCACTTCACCGATGATGTTCATGGCCTCTGCGATATTGGGCGCATCACGTCTCTTGTCAATAATAGCCAGGGACGCTGAAAGGCGTTTGGCGAATGCCCTTGCCCTTTCAACACCGCCGGCGTCAGGGGAGACAATAACCAGACCGTCGTTGAAATGGTTTCGGATATATTTTAACAAAAGGGGCAGGGCAAAAAGATTATCCACCGGTATATTAAAATATCCCTGGATTTGACCTGCGTGCAGATCAACGGATACCACCCTGTCGGCACCTGCCGTGGTTATAAGATCGGCCACCAGTTTAGCAGAGATAGGAACTCTGGGTTTGACCTTTCGATCCTGTCTCCCGTAGCCATAATAGGGGACAACCGCGGTGACCCTTTTGGCTGAGGCCCTTCTAAGGGCATCCATTATAATGAGCAGTTGCATTAGGTTGTCGTTGACAGGGGTACAGGTAGATTGGAGGACAAAAACATCTCTTCCCCGGATATTTTCATGAATTTCAATCTGAGTCTCACCGTCACTAAAGGTCTTGGCGGTTATTTTTCCAGGTTCAATTCCAAGATATTTACAGACTTCCTGGGTCAATATGGGGTTTGATGTGCCGCCGAAGAGTTTCATGTGGAATTATCTTTGCTCCTTTATCTGACAGCTTTATGCAAACTTTAATTCTGCCACTAATATGGCTGGGGTGGGAGGATTCGAACCCCCGAATGCGGGCTCCAAAGGCCCGTGTCTTACCGCTTGACGACACCCCAGGAGGACACGAGGTCCTTTCTAAAATTGGTTTTAATTCCGATCTTTTTCTCCAAGACTCTTCAACAAAAAAACATCTCCCAGATCACGGGAGATCATAAAATCCTTGGCCGATTCCGCTTTATCGCGAGATGAAAACAGACCGAATACACTGGGTCCGCTTCCCGTCATCATGGCACCTTCTGCACCGGCATCCATTAGGAGCTTTTTTAGAGTATTGATTATGGGAAAGCTGGCGGAAGTTACCTTTTCCAGATCATTTTCAAGGATACGGGATATGGAAAAAGTGTCATCTTTTAAGAAATTTACTATATAGTTATATTCCCCTGTTGTCAACTCCATTTTGAGGTTTCCATAGACCCATGATGTGGGAACAATGATAGGGGGAGTGATGATTAAATAGTTGAATTCCGGCCAATTATTAATAGGTTTCAGTATCTCACCAATTCCGGTTGCCAAAGAAGGCACGCAGTTTAAAAAGAAAGGCACATCAGCGCCTAATTTAAGGGCCAAATCATTGAGATCTGAATTAGATAGAGGCTTAGAAAAGATCCTGTTTAGCGCCAGTATTGTTGCGGCGGCATCGCTGCTGCCCCCTCCCAATCCCGCCGCTACAGGGATTCTTTTGGCCAGATTGATGGTAACTCCACGGTCTATCCCTGTTCGAGAAAAAAATGACGCGGCCGCGCGATGTGCAAGATTGGTCTCGTCCGTTGGGACCTCATAGCCCTCATATGCTATATCAATGGCCCTCCTGGAGATTATTTTCAGATCAAGGACATCAAAGAGATCGACCGGAATCATGACAGAGACAAGCTCATGATAGCCGTCAGGCCGACGACCGGTGACCTTTAACCGGGCATTTATCTTTGCAGGGGCCTTTATACGGTAATGAAAAGCATGCATAGTTAGTGCCTGAACGAAAACCCCTGTTCCGGCAAAATCCGAATATCGAAATCCGAAATCCGAAACAAATCAAAAATTCTTGTGCGATCTTCTAAGTCATACTGTTTTGGATTTCTATTTTTGGTCATTTGAATTTGTCCTTCGACCTTGCTCAGGATGGTGAGCATGTCGAACCATTTCGGATTTCGAACTTCGGATTTCGTATTTACCAACTTCATAAAAATGATAGATTTTATTTTGATGCATAAGATGTGATTCAGATTATTTCCAAACTTTTAATGTAAGGTAGATGGTGGATTCCCCGCGTTTTATCAGGAAAAGAATAGTATCACCCTTGACATATCTTCGGATCTTCTCCCTATATCCGGCAATATCTTTCACAGGTTCCTGGTCCACCTCGAGAATAATATCACCCTTCCTGATGCCTGCTTCGCCTGCTGGGGAATTTTCCTGGACTTGAATAACGATGAGCCCTTCCTGTTCGGATATGCCGTACTGCCGGGCCGTTTCAGGTGAAAGCTCCTCAACAATCATCCCGAGATCTGATCCCGATTCCTCGATCCCTTTACCCTCCTTTTCCTCTTCAAGTTCACCCACCTTTACCTCGATGCCGATTTTTTTGCCCTTTCGCATCACTTCAACAATGACCTCTTTACCAACCGGAGTTGAAGCCACAATAAAGGGGAGGTCCTTCATGTCGTTTATATCTTTACCGTCAAAGGATATTATGACGTCTCCCCGCATTATTCCCGCTTTTTCAGCCGGCCCTCCCGATGTAACATCGGCGACCAGGGCCCCTTTCTCATCCTTGAGTTCAAGTTTTTCCTTTAATTCCTTTGTGATCGTCTGGATCATTACGCCAAGCCAGCCCCTCACCACCTTTCCTTCCTTTAGCTGGGGAAGGAGTTCCTTGGCCATGTTCACGGGGATGGCGAAACCGATGCCTATGCTTCCACCGCTTCCCGAATATATTGCCGAATTGATCCCGATCACCTCGCCATTTGTGTTCAGGAGAGGCCCCCCGCTATTGCCGGGATTGATGGAAGCGTCTGTCTGTATGAAGTTGTCATATGATCCGGCGCCGATCCTCCTGTATTTTGCGCTGACGATCCCTGCTGTTACGGTATGGTCAAGGCCAAAGGGGTTTCCGATTGCAATCACCCACTCTCCTACCTCGATCTTATCCGAATCTCCAAGGGTAAGTGGTTCCAAGGGTTCATCGGTCTCTATGCGGATCAGGGCCAGATCGGTTTTAGGGTCACGTCCGACAATCCTGGCGTCGAATTCCCTGTTGTCAGCCAATGTCACCTTGATCGTATCGGTCTTTTCCACCACATGATTATTCGTAATTATAAAACCCTCTTTATCAATAACGAAACCTGATCCGAGGCTCCTCTGCCTGTATTCCCTTGGAACCTGATCCTTGAAAAATCGCTCAAAGAAGTCATCAAAAGGATCTTCCTTTCCAAATGGACTCTTGAAGGGAAAAACAGGCCTCTTTCCCTTAATGGTCTTGATCGTGCTGATATTTACTACGGAGTTCTTGGCCTTTTTTACAAGCTTGGAAAAAGAGGCCGGGGCCCCGGGCACTAACGACCCTTGTGCCGACGCATCAGGGGCCTTTAGGGGGAACAGGAAAAACATGAGACATAGGTACACGGATATCGATGTTAAAATTCTAATAAAGAGTCTGTTGTTTTTTTTCATTCGCATGAATATTCTCCGATGGTAAAGCCCCAGGTAAAAATGACGAGTTTTAAAAATTGGCAGGCGTTAAAAGGTTGAGGGGTTCACCATTCAAGGTTGAATTATCTATTGTTTACCTTCACAACCCCTGAACCTTGAATCTCAGAACGGTCGCATCATTTCTTTGCCGCCTTAACATACCGAATTCGCAGATCGGCAAGGATATTATCCAGGAATTTCTGCTCTTCTTCATCCAGGTTCCCCCTGGTCTTGTCCTTTAACATGGCAATTATGTCTATGGAGTGTTTTGCCAGGGGAAGATCCTTTTTCATCTCACCTGTCTGGGGGTCGGCAATCTCCCCGATATGCAGGAGCGCGGAGGAGCTGAGACTGAATATAAGTGAATTAAAATTGACCTCAGGAAGGGGTGTCTTTCTGGTATCATCCGTATTTTTCCCTTCCTTTCTCTCCTCCCGGGGACCAGATTTTTCATCCCCCTTTTCCTCCTTCAATTCTCCGGCCTCATCGAATGACCTTCTATCTTTAATAATAAATCCTTTTCCCTCTACATCCATGTCCCTGCTCCTTTCAAAGCTCAATCTGTCTCACTGAAAAGATGTTTTCAAGACCACGCAACTCTTCGAGGATCTTGTTATCTATGGATTTGTTTGTACTCAAGAGTATCACATTCCGCTTTTTCTCTTTTTCCTGGCCCACCGCCATACGGCTGATGTTCACCTCGTGCGTTCCCAAGGTAGAGGCGATACGCCCGATCATTCCGGGGACATCGAGGTTGTTAATCAAGAGATTGTGCCCCTCGGGAATGGCTTCGAGATAGAAATCATTGATACGAAGTATCCTCGGCAGGGTCCTGCCGAAGATGGTTCCTGATATGATATTTTCACCCTCCAAGGATTTGACCTTGAGTGTGATAAGGCTCGAAAAATCCTCTGAAGTGGTTGTCTTGGACTCAACAACCTTGATCCCCCTCTCCGTGGCTATAAGGGCCGAGTTGATAAAATTTACGTCGTCCTTGAGGATTGGAGTAAGCAGACCCTTGAGCATAGCGGATGTAAGAGGGGCCACATCATATTTAGTCACCATACCCGAGTAATCGATCCGTGCCTCCACTATCCCGCTGTCGGTGAGCTGGGTCTGGAATGAGCCCATTTTTTCAGCAAGGACGGCGTAAGGCCTCAGGGTGGTCATGAGCTCCGTGCTGATGCTGGGTACATTCACGGCATTTTTGACCGTTCCGTGTAACAGATACGCCACGATCTGCTCGGCAACGTCCCTGGCAACGTTTTCCTGTGCCTCCCTGGTTGAGGCCCCCAAATGGGGGGTGCAGATGAAGTTGGGAAGGCCCATAAGTTTTATCTCCCCTGGTGGCTCCTTGCCGAACACGTCAAGGGCCGCGCCGGCCAGATGGCCGGACTCAAGGGCCTCATAAAGATCATCCTCGTTGACTATCCCTCCACGGGCACAATTGATCAGCATGGCGCCCTTCTTCATCCTGGCCATGCTTTCCCGGTTGATCATGTTGGCTGTCTCATCGGTCTTGGGGGTGTGTATGGTGATGTAGTCGGCCCTTTTATATAATTCATCGAGTGACACGGGTTCCAGGTCCAGTTTTTCGATGACATCCGGCTTAATATAAGGGTCATAGACAATTACCTTCATCTTCATGGCCCTGGCCCTGTCCGCCACGATCTGTCCGATGTGGCCCGCACCAATAAGACCCAGGGTCTTGTTAAAGAGTTCCCTCCCCTGCAGCTTCTTCTTTTCCCATTTTCCAGCC
>CAZGIZ010000146.1:9363-11207 GCA_964526655.1 uncultured Desulfobacteraceae bacterium
TGAAATATCCTGATCCCCACTTCTGAAAGGGGGTCACTCACAAGGACCTTCATATGGTGCTCCTCCTTAATTTAATGTCTCAGAATTTTATAACTCATTGAAATTAGGTGCATTTATCAAATCCTGGAAATATTGCCTCGCGTATGGAATACATGGAATGGTGGAATATTGGAATGTTGATCTTCACAATAGAAGACCATTTCGTCAATTTCCCAAAACCAGTTATTTCAATTTTCCATTATTCCAGCATTCAAATTATTAACGAAGCGAACCAAGTTCAGATATTGACAATGACACCCTTGATTTTGGATAATCCTGTTAAATTTTGGTAGCCCATCTACCATCCCACCAAATTTCAAATATGCATTATAAATAATCTTTTTGTCAAGATGGAAAAAACCCTTGACATTTCAAGGGAAAATTGATAAATCCTGCCTAAATAATATCTCCAAGAGGCAACCGATCTCTTTTAAACTTATTCCGGTCGTCTCTCACAGGGATGAATTCTCAAGGGAAAGGAGGTGAAATAATTAGTAAATTTTTAATTTAATTTTTGGGATTAACTTTCACAATTTTTCTTTAGGAGGAAAAAGATATGAAAAAGTTTTTAATCTTAATCGTTTCTGCTGTATTTCTGGTAGCCTTTGCAATGCCGGCCGCAGCACAGTCGGAGTTTAATCTGTATGGCCAGGTGCACCTAGATACGATGGTCACAAAAACAGACCAACCGGCTGCCACAGGCCTCAGAGACACAAGCCCCCTGACCTGGGATCTTTCAAACTGGTCACGCTTTGGCGCCATCATCAAGGTCGATGACAAGATCGGCGGCATGATCGAATGGCGTTCATTTGGCGGCAATTATCTGGCTAATGACCTTAAGCAGTCCGTATGGACAGGTACATATGACATGGGTTTTGCCACACTCCGTGTCGGCCGTATGTGGAACATTTCCTTTAATCCTCCCCCTGTATTCATGGTTGATTCAGTGGGGAGCCCCATAGCCAATGTCCAGGCCCCGGAGATAAGGCTGGAAAAAATAAAATTGGGGCCGGTTACACTGGCCATTGCAGCCACGGAAGCGGGTGAATTGGGGATTACCGGTAATACCGCCACTTGGGCCGCGCCGGTTACGGAACAGGTCATGCCCAAGCTTGAGACCAGGGCGGACGTGAAATTCGGTCCCGTGGGCTTTTCTTTAATGGGTGGGTATTATAGCTATGATATCTATAGCAACGCCACAACCACGGCCCTAAAGAAGGATATAGACACCAATTACTGGGGTGCTATAGGTACTTTTAACTCGGGTCCAATCTCCCTGTGGGGCAGTTGGATGTCCTTTAAAAACGCAGACCAGTGGTCGAACGCTGCAGCGACCATTGGCGCCGCATTCGATGCCACGGATACCAACATCGTCGATGCGGATAGGGATGTCTGGCAGTTCAGGGCCTCCTACACCCTCAACCCGATGATCACCTTCAATTTCATCTATGGCGAGAGTAAATACACGCAATCCATCGGCGGATTCAACAATGAAGACCCGCAGAAGGGATGGGCCGTCACCGTGCCTTTCACCATAACCAAGAACTTCGAGATTCGTTTGGAGTACTCGTATCTTGATAATGAAGACAGGTTAATCAACGGTGTCAGGACCGAGGAGACGGAAGTGACCAAGTACGGCGCAAGGTGGATTATTTACTTTTAATGATTCAAAGTTGTTTGTTGTTTGATTTTTTACCCGGGGCCTTGAAGGCCCCGGGTCTTTTATCCGCCCAATAACCTCTTCCCTTTCTCCCTGATTCACCATCAAAAAGACAAAAAAACCTCGTTGCGCTTGATAAATCAAG
>CAZGIZ010000147.1:0-11124 GCA_964526655.1 uncultured Desulfobacteraceae bacterium
TTATGACGCCGAGTTCTTCCTCAGATAGATTTACAATCTGTTTGTTATTTCGTTCTGCATAGTAGCCCCTGGTAAAAATCCATAGGAAGATGAGCGGTCGTGACGGGGTCTTTTTGATGTAGGGGAATAGAGGGCCCCAGTAGCTGGCATAAGAAATCATGGAAATGAGAACAGACAGGTTGATTGCATGGCTCTGCATAAAAACCCTCCGTTCCTTTTCCGCCCTCCCCGGTTGAAAAGGTCTTGATCGGGTTGATGAAAATGATTTAAACGAAAATGGATTTAAATCAATTTGTTTTAAATAGCATAAAGAAAAGCATGAGGCAAAGGAAAAATCGATGGGAGTGGGAAGAAAAACAGGAGGGCAAAGTGAGGTAAGTTATTGAAATGGCGGAGAGTGAAGGATTTGAAGTAAAGGGAAGCCAAGCCATCGTAGTGAAATTTTTCCAGCAAAGAGCTGATCGACCCGATCAATTTCTCATAAGGCATGAATGACAGAGGGGTTTAGATGAACATGGACCTCTGACCCGTGGGTCCATTGCCTATCCAGAAGGATACTCTTCGGCATCCATGCCTGAATAACCACGTCCCCGGTCCGGACCGATACTGCGAAAAAGAGACCATGGTCCGACAGGCTTACAATCCTGCCCCCGATCACGTTATCCCCGTTATGGGAATGGGATTTATCGCTGATCAACACGTCTTCGGGTCTAATGGCTATATGTCGCTTTGTCTCGTCCACGCTCTCTGCAAGGTCGATTTTCAATTCTCCCACAAAAGCTTTGCGGCCATGAAAGGTCGCCTTGAAGACGTTTTTAATTCCCACGAATTCCGCCACAAAAGGAGAGGCCGGACGCTGGAACACGTCCTTTTTCGTTCCGCTCTGCTCGATACGGCCCTGATTGATAACCGCCACCCGCTCGGCTAAAAAAAGGGCGTCCGCAAAGTCATGGGTTACCATAAAGAATGTAACTCTGGATGATTGATGAAGCTGTTTTAAGGCATATCTCACTTCCTCCCTTAAATTGGGATCCAGTCCCGTAAGGGGTTCATCCAGAAGGAGGACTTCAGGTTCCACAATCAACGCCCGCGCCAGGGCCACACGCTGTTTTTCACCGCCGCTCAGGTGTATGGGAAACCGCTTTAAGATGTGGGAGATATTCAACGTTTTGATAAGATGGCGAAACCGGCTTTCCGACTCCGCGCTGTCGATCCTGTGGAAGTGAAGCCCGTAGGTTATATTCTCCTGCACCGTGAGGTGAGGAAAGAGGGCATGGTCCTGATAGACGATACCGATCCCTCTCTTCTCCGGGGCCAGTCCCGTAACCTCATTTTCCTGGATGAAGATCTTTCCTCTACTTACGGGGACCAGGCCCGCTATTGCCTCGAGAAGGACCGTTTTTCCCGCTCCGGTCGGCCCCATTAAAACAAAAAATTCGTTTTCCTCGATAACCAAATGGATGTCTCTGAGTTTGAAATCCAATAATGTGACGTGAAGATCTTCTATTTTAATCATGTCTCTTTCGGTCTTCGCAGGGTGAGAATTCTAAGTACCAGGAAAAGAACAAGACAAACGGCTACCAACCAGAATGCTACCGGTTGTGAATATTTCAGGCCGTATGCCTCGAAACGTTCATAGATCATGACCGGCGCGACCATGGGGTGGTAGGCCACGATTACCACGGCCCCGAATTCACTGATGGCCCGGGCGCAACACATAATAAGGCCGATAAGCATGCTGCGCCACGCAAGGGGAAAGGTGATGCGGAAGAAAGTGCCGGACATGGAGGCGCCCAGGCTTCGAGATACATTCTCCAGGCGGGGTGAAACCCCCTCAAAACCGGCCTTTGCCGCATTCAGGTAAAAAGGGAGACCCACAAAGGTCAATACGGCGACAATACCGGTCACACTCCCCATGATCCGTATCCCGAGCTCGCTCAAAATCTGTCCGATCCAGTAATTTTTGCCCGCCACGCTCAGGATCGCAATGCCGACCACTGGATGGGGGATGGCGATGGGCAGATCAATGACGCTTTCCACCAGCCTCTTTCCCCTGAAGGAGCTTCGGGCCAGGATATAGGCGAGCGGCGTTCCCAGGATAAAGGATATCAGGGCCGCGGATCCGGAAGTGTATACACTCAGCCAGATTGACTTTGCAACATCCTTATCCCGTATGGTCTCCTTGAGCATCTCCACAGAGGGTGAGCCCATCAACTGAATGAGGGGGAGCAGGATAAAGGCCATGATAACAAGGCCGCTCGAGACAGTAATCCAGAAAAACGGCTCACGTCTCATGATTCACCCCATCCGATTTAATCACGCACTTCAACCATGTCTCGTAGGGCACTGGGAAGCCTTGATTCCATTTCCGCCGTGGGTACCCTGACCGGGACAAATGGTGGTTGCCCCATCTCCTTGAGCACCTTTAAACCCCCTTCAGGATCGAGCATATACCTCAAAAAGTCAATGGCGGCCTCCCTGTTAGGCGCGTTCTTAATAAGGGTTACACCGTAGGTGCATGATTTTCCACGAATATTCATGAAAGTCCCGGGTTTTTTGCCGGTTACCTTGACAACGGCCCTGTTGTAAAGGCTGTCATACCTGTAGTTACCAAGATTTATCTCATCAGGAAGAATCACATACCTCAAACCGTGCTGCACCGCGACAGAAAGATATTCCCAGGCATAATCCATGTTTCCTGTCTGGAGGAGTGATATAAGCTCCACGGATTTGGGTCGGATATTCTCCCTGGGTCTATTCTCGGTCAGCCTGTCATTGAGTCCGGGAATCTTATAGTAGTTCTCAGCCAATTGCAGGACCATCAGTGATCGATATCCGCAGGGATCGAGATTTGGATCGGAATGCCCCCATACGACCCCTTTTCTCTGAAGGATCTCGTACCAGTTATCCGCGTTGATCTCATCTGAATACCTGCTTTTATCCGTGTAACACAGCACAAGCTGGTTGGTCGCGAACCGGATATTCCAGTCTGCGAAATCGGGAATCAGGAGTTTGTCGATCACCTCGTAATCGGCCGATGCCATGATGTCACAGGGCTTCCTGAGATCCGAGACCTTACGCGCTGCCTGCTGACTTCCGCTCGCCTCGCGCAACAGATCCACTCCGGGATGAGTTGCTTCAAATTTCTTCTCCATCTCCGCGAACGGGACGGAAAGGCTTCCGGCGTGAAACAGAATAAGCTTCCCCGCCGGCCCGGCAGAGGCCGAAACCGGGGACATGGCAATCAGCATGATCACGAATATTCTGGACCATCGAATTGTGCCTGCTTTATTCATTTATTATCTCCTTTCTGAGATGGATTATTGTACCATGATCAGCCTGCAGTGGAGCGATGATATTATTCAGGTATTTCGTGCCTATGATGTAAAATTATTTTAGCATAAATCTTTGTGCTTCGATTCGCAAATACAATCATGATTTCCCCATCACAACTACCTTTTCTGTCCATTTACTTTCTCTTTATCAATATATACCGGGTATATAATGTCTATTTGCTCTTGGCATTTCTTACTTCAAACTTTAGACATCCATTTTGTCATCAAAAAAAACTGCTTAAGCCTCTATCGGAGGTCATTTTTAAAGAATTGCCCAATTAACTCAAACAGTTGCTGACCCCGAATTAAAAACCCAGCTTGACAAACGTAAGTAACGTTACATATCCTGGGATAGAATTTAAGTAACGTTACCATATCGGTAATAATTTCACCTATACCATCCGAACCGGACGAAAAGAGGAGAGCGATACATCCTGAAACCCGTCTATCGAAAGGACCATAAAGTGTTCCGCTGCAGAGGCCGTCGGCCGGCCGTGCACCCTGCCTAATTTTACGCGGTTTTTTAGCAAAAGCTGTCCCATGGTGACAAGGATTGCGGGATTTACAGGTATGGCCGTCTTGACGGCAGGGAATGCTTTCTGCGCCACAGAACGGGTATGATGTGCAGGTCATAAAGAGTGAGAGGCTGGTCAGGGATGGAAATGGATCCATCCAGGGTGTGGTCGAAACGGTGACCGACTCAACGGAACTGGAAAAGGCGAGGCGTACACCAGTAACGTTCCATATCCGGACCCTGCTCCTTTCTTTCATCATCCATCCTTTTATAACTGCTTGATATTAAAGGGTTATTGATGACCGGAGACCTGTCTTTCCACCCTGGCATACAAATTGCTGTTCAGTATAGTAGACCGGACAAGGTTTAGATGGAAACCTATGCCTTGAGCATGGCCGGTATTCGACATAGGTTTCCCCGGGATCTATGCAGGTGTGATGAGAAGGAAGCGGCGCACAAAAAAGGGAAAGGAGGTGTAATACAGATTGTTTTCTCGATTATTTGAACGGCTGGATTTCTCACATTCTTAATGAAAAAAAGGAGGTGTACTATGCCGAGTTTCGTAATCACGGACAAATGCGACGGTTGTAAGGGCCAGGATAAGACCGCCTGCCTGTATATTTGTCCCAACGACCTGATGGCCCTGGATACCGAGAAGATGAAGGCCTATAACCGGGAACCGGCCATGTGCTGGGAGTGTTACAACTGCGTCAAGATATGTCCGCAGCAGGCCATCGATGTAAGAGGTTACGCGGATTTCATGCCGGTGGGGGCGAGTGTCGTACCCCTGAGGGGTTCCGAGGACATTATGTGGACGGTTAAGTTCCGGGACGGGAATGTAAAAAGGTTCAAATTCCCTATCCGGACCACACCGGAAGGCGCGGCCCCGCCTGACGGCGGATTCGCCTACGGCCCGGGAACCCTGGACGATCAATTACTTGCAACGGAACCGGCTTCCCTGAGAACGGATGAGTTATGGACGCTGGGTAAATAAAAAAGGAGGTGACATCATGCAGGAATTCCCTATCCGAGAAGTAAACACGGATCTATTGATAATAGGAGGCGGTATGGCGGCAACCGGTGCGGCCATAGAGGCCGCCTACTGGGCTAAAAAGCATGGTCAGAAAGTTGTCCTGGTGGACAAGGCCGCCTTCGACCGGAGCGGGGCCGTGGCCATGGGCCTTTCCGCAATCAACCAGTATGTTGGGAATAACTCGCCGATCGACTACCTGAGCTATGTCCAGCAGGACCTCATGGGACTCTGCCGTCAGGATCTGGTGATGGACATTGCCCGCCACGTGAACGGCTCTGTGCACATGTTTGAAGGCTTCGGGCTCCCCATATGGAAGGACCCCGATGGGAATTACGTCCATGAAGGGCGGTGGCAGCTTATGATCAACGGGGAGTCCTATAAGCTGATACTGGCCGAGGCGGCCAAAAACGCCATGGATGCCCTGGGCGAGAATGGTGAAATCGTGGAAAGGGTTTTTGTGACCCACCTCCTTCTGGATGAGAGCGACAAAAACCGGGTGGCCGGGGCCGTGGGCATCAGCGTAAGAGAACCCTACGAATTCCACGTGTTCAAATGCAAGGCGGCCCTGGTTGCCGCCGGCGGTGCGGTCCATGTGTTCAGACCCAGGTCCATGGGCGAAGGGCTGGGCCGGGCCTGGTACCCGCCCTGGCAATCGGGTTCCAGCTCGGCATTGATGCAAATGGCAGGTGCGGAAATGAGCTCCCAGGAGGTGATCTTTATCCCCACCCGGTTCAAGGATGGGTACGGGCCAGTGGGTGCGTGGTTCCTCCTGTTCAAATCCTCTGCCACGTCGGCCACGGGATTCGATTACATGGCCGAGGGTTTCAAAGAAGGCGGAGAGCTTCACAACTGGCTCCCCTACGGGGCGGTAAAACCCATCCCCACATGCCTGAGAAACCATCTCATGATGGAGGAGATGTACATGAAGGGGGACGGGCCAATCCTGATGCATACGGACAAGGCGATCGAAAAGATCGCGGCCGAGTCCCCGGATGAGAGGACCAAAAAGAAGAAGTTGAAAGAGCTCGAGGCCGAGGCCTGGGAAGACTTCCTGGATATGACCATCAGCCAGGCCATGCTGTGGGCCTCCAAAAACATCTACCCAGAGAAGGGGCCCTCGGAGATAGCCCCTTCCGAGCCCTATTTTATCGGTTCCCATTCCGGGGCTTCGGGAGCGTGGTGCAGCGGTCCCGAGGACCTACAGACAGACGAATCCAGGGGGGACTATTTCTGGGGCTACAACCGGATGAGCACCGTCACCGGGCTCTTCGCCGCAGGAGACGGGGTGGGCGACTCCAGCCACAAATTCACCTCTGGCTCCTTTACGGAGGGCCGGATCGCGGCCAAGGCGGCCATCAAGTTCTGCGTGGAGAATCCTGATCCGCCCCAGGCTGCGCAGGCAAAGATCGATGAGCTCAAGAAAAAGACCTATGCCCCGATTCAGGTCTATGAAGATAATAAGGACTATTCCGTGCGAGATGAACATGTAGGCTATACCTACTCCGAAGAGATCAATCCCTACTATATTGATCCCAAGATGTTTATGTTTCGTATCCAGAAAATCATGGACGAGTATGCAGGGGGCTGGGGTTCCCAGTATAAGTGCAGTGCCACGACCCTGAAGATCGCCCTGGAATACCTGCAGTATTGCAAAGAGGACCTGGACAAGGTAGCGGCCCGGGATATCCATGAACTCATGCGGTACTGGGAAAATGTCCACAGGCTCAACGTTGCAGAAGCCCACGTGAGGCATAAACTCTACCGGGAGGAAACCCGGTGGCCCGGCTATTACTACCGGTCCGATTTCCCCAAGATCAACGAGGGGGACTGGGGTGATGTGTTTGTCAACTCAAAGTACGATCCGGAAAAGGATGAGTGGGAGATGATCAAGCGGCCCCTCATACGTTATGTGAAGATCGAAAAGGTAGTTGGTATGTAATCACCCTAAGGGGCGCCTTATCTATCTAATTCCGGAAGGGGGAGTGACCGATCAATAGCAAATTATGCCCCTTGGGCCTACATCGAAGTTCGGGCACTCCTGATCCGGATATTTACATGGTCGAGGGAATACATGTACAGGAACGATAAAGCACCTCAATGTCGTTACTGCGGGACAGCCATGAGAAAGTGGCATATCCCGCAAACGCCCTTCGGTGGCAGCACATCATGGACTTCGGAATATATGTATATATGTTTCAACGACGAATGTCCCTATTTTGTCAATGGCTGGGATTGGATGTGGAATAACTATCATCGATATGTCTCATACAGGCACTCCCTGGACCCCGCCACCGGAGGGACAAGCCCCATTCCTGTTTCTTCCTACAAAAGCCTGAAAGAAGGGATCGTGGAGGAGTAAGCAACGACGCCCTGAGCCGGCCTGGAAAAAGTTCATTCCCCGCCGGAGTTTCAGGCTGGAAAGGATGGATGATGTTCCCTATGGAATTTGATCATAAGGTACTCGACAGCCTCCCCTTTCCCGAGGAAGAGGGCATAAAGCGGGTGCTTCAGATTCTCAAAGCGATCTGCACGGCCCGGATCATGTCCTATTTCAGGAATAGGAGGGGCACGGACTCCATATTGATCGCCAGGGTTTCCTCCCTTTTTACCATACAGCGAATGGAGGATGAAGACAAAGGCATCGCCTTTGTGAGTCTGGTCTCCCTGAAAAACGGCCGGTGGACTATATCCATCCACGAACGTATATTTGATTACCTGGCCTTTGTGATCCCCAGCAACCCGGACTCAAGGTTGGGGGGGAAGACGTCCGAAGAAGCCAAGATGCTCGCCTTCACCGAATTCTTCCTGCGTCATGAAATAGAACACCTGCTTTACCCTCGGAAGTCGGAACGCGAGGTCATCGGTTCGGACACAGCCTTTGCCATGGAGAAACGCAACAGCGATCCCACATTTTATCGAATGCTCCGGAACGCCCTGGCCGATGAATTGAACGGGTTGCGGGGGGCATCTTACCTTGCGCTGTTTGATGCGGCGGAAGAAGGACGGACCTACGAATACATAATAGCCAAAATACTGAATGCCTCTGTGAAAAGCCTGTCAGGCATGCCGAATGGGTTCCTCCAGGTAATATTCCCCGTGCTCGATACGGATCTGAAAAGAAGGCTTCTGGGGGAATACTATCAGAAGAGCCGGAATCCATCCTACTCCCTGAGGAGGAGAAATGTTTATCTTGAAGACATGATACGCCTGTTTGCCGCCGCCGTAAAACACGATGAAAAAGAGGCGAAAAAGGTCTTTCATGCCTTCAAAGACCGGTGGGGCCTGATCTCGCTATTTCACGCCCTGGATCTACCCGATTCGATCCTGGAGGAGAAAGGGGACGAGGAGATCTTCTCCTATTTCAAAGACAACCTGTCCCTCTTGTCCGGTGAAAAGGGCGTGGTCACCCCGACATTCCCGACCGGGCGGGGAGCCGACCTGCATGAAAACGGGTATGGGACGGCGCCCGTCAAGAGCCTCAAGGACCGAATCGAGGAGGCGCGGAATGATCCGGCGTTCCCGCGCCAGGCCATGGAGGTGATAGAAAAGAACAAGACCAGCGCCGTCGGACACAGCGGCCCCAAGTATACGGAGCTCATTGAAACCCTTCTCGCCGTCCCCTGGGGAAAGATACAGAAAATCGATGTAAGACCGGAAGACTTTGAGGAAGGCCTGAATCGTACCCATTACGGGCTCAAGAAGCCCAAAGAGATCCTCTGCGATTTTTTTACGAACCTCATCTGGCGTTATCAGCAGGCCCGCGAGGAGGAAGGTGATTTGTACCGGACAGGCAGTGCATTCCTCTTTGTGGGGCCACCGGGCGTAGGAAAGACATCCCTGGCTATTTCGATCGCCAAAAACATGAATATCCCCTATCACAAGATCTCCCTGGGAGGCATGAGCGACGAGACCGACCTGCGGGGGCACGGTTTTACCTGGGAAGGCTCCAAGCCTGGCGCCGTGGTTCAGGGGCTTATCAAGATGGGGATCATGAACGGCATGTTTATTATGGACGAGGCGGATAAAACGGAGAAGTTCGCCATCGCGACCTTATTGGAGATCCTGGACCCGGAACAGAATCATCTCTTTCATGATAAATATACCCAGACCATTGTGGACATAGATCTGTCCAGGTGCCATTTTATCCTGACCGCCAATACGCTGGAGACGGTTCCCCCCGCGGTGGTCGACCGCTGTGAAGTAATTTTTCTGGATCGGTACGGTGTGGAGGAGAAGGTGGCGATCGCCAGGCGGCATCTGATTGTCCGGGTCCGCCGGATGTACCGGATCGGGGAGGAAGAGATCGCCTTTAAGCCGGGGCAGGAAGCGGATCTTTTGAGGTATATGATCAAGAGGTACACCTATGAGGCCGGGGTGCGGCAGTTGGAGCGGATTATCCGCACGCTCTTCCTCCGGATCTTTCGAAAAGAGATCCTGGGGGGAGAACGGAAGGCCGTCCAGATCGACAGGGAGATGATCAAGCAGCACCTTGAAGAGCCGACAAGGCCCTGGGAACTTAATGAGGAAGACCGGGTGGGAGAGATGCTCACCCTGGGCGTCAACCTGGAACGGGGGATCGGGTCGACCATTCCCATCCAGGCAACGCGTATCCAGTTGGGGGGAGAGGCGGAGCAGGGGGCCTGCGGATATCTGAGCATGGTGCAGGCCACAGGCCGGATTGAAAAGGTCCTTGACGAAAGCCGCAAGGTGGCCACCACCGGGATCTTTTACTGCGCGGAAGCCCTTGGAATTGACAGGGATTGCGTACATTCATCCATCCATCTCCATTTTATGGGTGCTTCCACGCCAAAGGACGGCCCATCGGCCGGCGGGGCTATCGGCCTTGCTTTGACCTCAATGCTGACGAATCGTCCGGTCCGCAGGGATGTGGCCATGACCGGAGAGATCGACACCCAGGGCCGGATACTGGCCGTGGGCGGGCTGGACGTGAAACTGGAAACGGCTATCGATGTGGGCTGCAAGACCATGATTATCCCGAGGTCCAATCTCGGAGGGAAGGGAGGGATCGAACGGCTGCCTGAGGCCCTTAAACGGGATCTCCAGATCATCACCTATGAAGAGTGGAAAGCGGATCACCCGCCCTTTGACTATGAACATCATGTCCTTCAGGTGGTTGCCGTGGATCACATTGTGCAGGCGGCGGACATCTCGTTCATGGATCCGGTTGAACTGGATGAACTGGAAGCATGTTTTCTTCCCCATGCCCGCGCCGTTGCAGGATTCCTGAGAGAGACCCTGAGATCGCCCAAAAAATGCTGCTGCATTTTTCATCCCAAGGAACCGGAAGAGCTGGACATAGAGAGGTTCAAGGAGCCTTTCTGGGAGCGCTGCAACTGTATGTTCGTTATGCAGCCGGAGGTGAAAAAAGAGATACTGGACAGATATCCCGGTATGGAAGACAGGGTCCGGTTGTTTGACCTGGTGCCTTCTCAAAAAGGCATTCCGTTAGTCATCCGGGATATAAAGGAATCCCTGTCAGAGGAGCCCGGCATGCCGGCCCGTGTTTCCATGGTGGCCCCCTACTACTTCCTGGTCCGCAGCGGCATATCTCACATCGATATCCCTGTTTTTTCCTATTTCCAGGGCCTGCGGTCTTTTGCAAACAACTATACGCGCCAGGGATTCAAGATCAAGGAATGCAAGCCCGTGCTGAACCGGGTCCTCTGCCATCTGGCCATGATGCCCACGGAGCAGCTTGACGCCTGTCCTTTCCTGACCCGGTTCAACGGCATATATATGGTCGACCTATCCTTTATCCCTGAAAAATACCGGCTTGACACGAAACGTGCGGAAAGCATTCTGATCAAATCTTTGAAGGCCTGGCTGGCCACCCTGGAGGAAGAGTTGAAACAGGTTCCCGGGGACAGGGCTCCGACCTGGAAGTCACAGGCAGGATGAGATCTTTGAAACAGGAAAGTTACTATTGGATACAGGGTTCACGTTTTGCGCTTTAATTAAATCGGGGTCCAAACCATCATCCACTGTTCTTTTATATATTTGCATTGAAATGGCGGAGAGTGAGGGATTCGAACCCTCGGTGGAGCTTGACACCCCACACTCGCTTAGCAGGCGAGCGCCTTCAGCCAACTCGGCCAACTCTCCAAAAAATTTCTTACAAAATTTTTTATAACGCGGCTTTCAGCCGCTATAGTATAAAATCGTGTAACGATTTTATTGGCGGAGGGAGTAGGATTCGAACCCACGGAGCTTTCGCTCAACGG
>CAZGIZ010000148.1:0-11018 GCA_964526655.1 uncultured Desulfobacteraceae bacterium
GTCTGGTGGAACTCTTTTTGAGATAGGGCTTGAAAAAAAGAACCCGACCTCCGCTTTGGCTCCAAAGCCTGGTCCAATGGGCCAGGGTCTTTACTTTTTAATGTCCGGTATCTCTATTACCAAACCAACTCCGCATTCGATATAGTTATCTCCGTAATGCTGTCTGAAAAGCTCCCGCGCCGTATCACCGCTGCAATGACAGGGTGCTATGCTTTTCACCCCTAATTCGTCCAGCCTATTAATAATGGCCCTGATTTCTGCCGCCCTGCTGCCCATAAGATGAAAACCCCCGAGCACAAGGTGGACCCTATCCATCAAAAAATTTTTGGCCATCTCAACGATCTTTAAGATACCGGGGTGGGCACAGCCGGTTATAATAACAAGACCCTTTCTGGTTTTTACTATAATGGACTGCTCCTTTATACCTGTCCCAAGCTCACCGGTTGTATACACAGAGGGATGGATCATCATGGGCTCTTCCACCTCTTTAACCATAGTGCCCAAGGACCTGAGATCATTTTTGTAACCCCGGGGAAAGGATTTCGGCATATAGACAGTAATATTCTTATTTTTTTGAAGCAGTCCTGACAATCCACCGGTATGGTCACCGTGAATGTGAGATAAGACGACACTGTCTATTGCTTCAGGATCAATATCCATTCGATTTATATTTTCCATCAGGACCGTCGGATTACCTCCCGTATCAAAAAGGATATGATATTGATCAATCATCAACAGACAGGAAAAGCCATAGGCGGGTGTCAGATTTTCAAATAACGTATTGTTGTCATAGACGACAAGAAGCCTGTTTACGCCTTCATCCATGGAATACCTCCGGGCATCGGCCTCTTTCAGGGAAAAAATGAAGAATCCGATAACAGCAAGGATTAAGATCTTTAAGATAATCTTCAAAGTGCCCTGCTTTGTTAAAGTATTCATACAAAGTATCAGGGGAGAGCTGTACCCGATGTATACAGGCACGCCTCACCCCTTGAAAGAGGCCCATCCCGCCTGT
Source organism: uncultured Desulfobacteraceae bacterium (assembly GCA_964526655.1). Lineage (GTDB taxonomy): Bacteria > Desulfobacterota > DSM-4660 > Desulfatiglandales > HGW-15 > CAZGIZ01. Next base: position 1,016 of record CAZGIZ010000148.1, read on the forward strand.
TTAAGCAGGACGGGCCCATTTCTACATTGGCACGGGTCTGACATAAATATTCGGTGAAGCCTTATGACCCGGAAGATCGAGATTCCAGTTCACTGATTCGTCTGTTTATGGCATCAAGTTCGTCCTTGACGTAATCCGCTTCATCTTTCAGCATATTCATCTCATCTTCGGGCCTCATGGCATAGGGACTATTGTAGTTCGGTCCATATGCCGGGCCGTACCATCCTCCGCCTGGAGGATATCCCAATCGCCGGCCAAAGCCCCTGCCATAGCCCCGGCCCCTGCCGTAACCCCGACCGAATCCGCCCCTGAACCCGCGGCCTCGACCGAGGCCCGACCAGGCGTAAGGCCTGCCTGAGGGGTTGCAAAAACCCCTGGCCCCTCCGGTCATGGAGCCCTCACCCATGGGACCTGTTCCATCAAATCCTGGCATGATCAACACCTCCTCTCCCTTAAAATGAGCCGCCCCAGCCGCGGCCGCGGCGGTGTCTTCTCCCCCCGGGCGGCATCTCAAAATGGCCGCCCTCAATCCTGAGGGTCTTGCCCATCACAAGGGCATCAGCCACAATGGCCCTCGCCTCTGTCAGTATCCTTCCGAAGGTCTGACGCGAGACATTCATCATCCTGGAAGCCGTTTCCTGGTCCAGTCCCTGATAGTCGATCAGCCTTATGGCCTCAAGCCCCTCGATGGGCAGGAATACCTCTTCCCTGCCCCAGGGGGGGAGCCGGTTGGGATGAAAGGTATCGACAATAGGACGTCCCTGGACGGATCTGAGCTTTCTGGGTCTTGGCATTTTGTATCCTGTTATGAGCGTATGCTCATAATACCTCCAATTCTCAAGAATAGTCAAGCAATTTTTTTGAGCATTTGATCATTATCTGTCAAGAATGCATGGTTAACGGCAATAAAATTCGTTGAAGACGCCTGTATAGAGAGGATTTACCAGGCCTGAACCCTCACTCCTATTGCTTGCCCAAGGATTATTATGTGCCCTTTTGACTGACCATATGGACCCATGAATAATCGGCCCCCTTCTTCATTGACACATAATACCAATTTGCCTATACTGTAAATTCATTGACAAGGCTTTTACATCCATTAGTTGATATCCTTTATAGGTTTTGGAACAACACCTTGAGATAACGTGCTCCTTTACCACTCACCGTACCGGATGCTTCTCACCGAAAAAGAATATGGGCCGTTTCCCATTGGATTAGAATTATGGAAAAGGAAACCAAGAACAATTACCGCTTTGAGAACCCACCCTTGAATCTGGCCATAGTTGGCGGAGGCAGGGCATGTAAATCCTTCCTTGAACTCATGAAAAATGAACCTTTCTCATATCTCAACGTGAATCTGGTAGGAGTCTGTGATATCAATCCGGAGGCAGAGGGTCTAAAGCTCGCAAAGGAGATGGGCATTGACACCTACAAAGACTTCCGGGATCTCTTTAAGATAGAGGGACTGAGCGTAATAGTCGAGCTGACAAATGATCGAGAAATCCTAATAGAGCTCATTCGGCTTAAACCGAAGGGTGTCGGCGTCCTTGAACATAATGTGAGCAGGTTCATGGAAGGTCTTCTGCGCATGGACCAACGGCTCAAATCGGCTGAACAGCAGGTCGTGCTCGAGAGAAAGGCCTCGGACTTCATCATCCAGCAGGCCAACGAGAGGATCGTCGTCCTCAATCCGGACTTCTCAATAGTTGAGGCCAATGAGCCCTATCTGAAGGCGGTATCCAAATCAAAGAATGAGGTGATAGGCGCCCATTGTTATGAAATCACCCATGGACTCGACGCCCCCTGTTCAAGTTCAAGGCCCGAGCTGGGATGCCCCATGACGGAGACCCTCAGGACGGGAAGGGCCGCCCAGGTCATACACGAGCATCCCTCCACGGAGGGTCTCCCGACATACTGCGACATGGTCACATACCCCATAAAGGACCAGAAGGGCGATATCGTGCGGGTCATCGAGGTATGGAGGGACATAACCGAGGCCCTTTCCCACAGGTGGGAAAAACGTGTTAACCAGCTCAAGGACGACTTTAAGAAGCTGATTCAGGAAGACCGGATGATCTCCCTTGGAAAGCTCGTGGCCAGTTGCGTTCATGAGATAAATAACCCAATACAGGGCCTCCTGACCTTCTGCGACCTGATGCTGAAGACCATTATGGAGGGAAAGGCCGGGGAAGAGGCCCATGATGACTTCAGAAAATACCTCTCGATGATGTCAAAGGAACTGGAGCGATGCGGCAATATTATATCAGGGCTCCTCTCCTTTTCCCGCCAATCGGCCATCGGGCTTGAGAAAGTAGACATCAATGAACTGCTCAAAGAGGTCGTTGCCCTGACGCGTCACAAGATGGATCTCCAGGAAATCCGCGTGATTGTTGAGCTCACACCGGAGCCCGTGATCGTAAACGGGGACTTCAATCAGTTGCAGCAGTGTTTTCTTAACCTGATCTTCAACGGCATTGAATCCATGCCCGAAGGAGGGAAACTCACCATAACAACCGAGTATGACCGTGATCGAGGGACATCCAAGGTCTATATCAAAGACACGGGGTGCGGAATAGCGGATGAAAACCTCAGCCATATATTTGACCCCTTTTTTACCACGAAGGCGGAAGGGGAAGGGACCGGACTTGGGCTGTCGATTGTACATGGCATAGTCAAGTCACACGAAGGGGACATCGAGGTACGGAGCCGGCCCGGGAAGGGCTCCACTTTTATCCTGACTTTTCCCCTTGTATAATCTCAGTTTAAAAAGGAAAGGCCATGGATCCGAAATTGAGAATCATGATTGTTGACGATGAAATGATCGTCCGGGAATCCTTTTTCCATTGGTTCGAAAAACTGGGCCACGAGGCAGATACGGCAGCGTCCGGTCCGGAGGCGTTGACCAAGCTGGAAAAATTTCCCTTTGACATCCTGTTTGTGGACATAAAAATGCCCGGCATGGACGGAATTGAGCTCCTGGGAAGGGTAAAAGAAGAGTACCCTGACACGATTGTTGTCATAATCACGGCATACGGTTCCATTGAGACCGCCATCAGGGCCATGAAAATGGGGGCCAGTGACTACCTGCTGAAACCCTTCAAGCCGGATCAGCTTTCCCTGGTGATGGAGAAGATCAGTCAACAAAAGAGGCTGGAATCGGAGTACAGATATCTCAAGGGCCGGCTGGAAGAGGCGACACGGTTTGACAATATTATAGGGGGCTCCAGGGAGATGGAGGAGGTATTTGAAATCATAACCGAGGTCGCAAAGAGCGACTCCTCCGTCCTGATCCTGGGTGAGACGGGGACCGGAAAGGAACTGGTCGCCAAGGCCATCCATGCCAAGAGCAATCGTTCCAACGGGCCCTTTATCGCGATTAACTGCGGAGCGATGCCTGACAACCTTCTGGAAAGCGAGCTCTTCGGGCACGAGAAGGGGGCATTCACAGGGGCCCATCGTCACAGGAAGGGGTTCTTGGAGGTCGCTTCGGGCGGTACCCTTTTCCTCGACGAGATAGGCGACATCAGCCCGAAGATGCAGGTGGACCTCTTGCGCGTGATCGAGGAAAAAAGGATCACAAGGGTCGGTGACAGGCTTCCCGTTGACGTGGATTTCCGGTTGATCTCCGCGACCCGGCGGAACCTTGAACAGGAGGTCACAAAGGGGAATTTCCGGGAAGACTTCTTTTACCGTGTTAATGTAATCACTATAAGGATCCCGCCTCTGAGGAAAAGGAGGGGAGATATCCCGCTCCTCGTCGATCACTTCCTTCAGAGATATAGCCACGAAACCGTCAAAAAGGTGGACCACATTGAAAGATCCGCAATGGATCTCCTTAAAACTTACAATTGGCCCGGCAACGTGCGGGAGCTGGAAAACGCCGTTGAAAGGGCCGTGGTGCTTTCCACATCCAGGACATTGAAGGCGGCTGATTTCTATTTTCTCAAGGCCCCCCCTGCGACTGTTTCAGGGCCCGTGACCCTCAGGGAAAAGGAGCGGGAATACGTGCTCCAGGTCCTGGAAGATTCCGACTGGAATGTGACCACGGCCTCCGGCATCCTGGATGTAAACCGTGTCACCCTACACAGGATGATGAAAAGATACGGGCTGAAAAGGCCTCCTTCAGCAGTTCCCTGAAAAAAGTGGCCTATGAATCAGGACGTCGATATCGTTCCTAAGTATTGTTGGCATGGTGATGAGATATCATTATTATTCACTGTTTTTCCGGCCGTGCCTATTCCTTCAAGACTATATCCACTCGGCTTTCAGGATGTGGCCGAATATTTAAGGTTTGTTATGGACAGTAAATAGTCCTAAAGGTATAGGGGCATAAACCTCAAATATTCGGCCACTTCAATGTTTCGTGGAATTCTTCAAGAGATATAGTCTTTCGGGAACAGTCATGCCCTCCCTAAAAGCCATATGCATAAGTGTCATTTTAAAGGGTCCTACCAACAGTCATGAACGATATCAAAAGGTTACTTATAGGGGTGGTGCCCATGGGCGACGTGCCGCAAATCGCAGTCAAGTCCGTGGCCGCCCATATAATCGGTTATCTGAACCTGGAGACCGGTATCCTTCCGCCCCTTGAAGATCCCTTCTACGCCTATGACAAGAAGCGTCTACAGTATAACGCGGGGACCATCCTGAAGGCCCTTGAATCCATGTCCCTGGGCGAATATTCAAAGATAGTGTGCCTGCTCGATGCAGACCTTTTTGTCCCCATTTTCACACATGTCTTTGGGGAGGCCGGGCAGGGGGGCAGGCACGCCCTGGTCTCCATCAACAGGCTGAAACAGGACAGGGACGGCTCCATTTCACCCATGGAAACCATGCTTGAAAGGGCGGCCAAGGTGGCACTCCATGAAATGGGTCATCTATTTGACCTGCACCATTGCACTGATAAAAACTGTCTCATGTCCTTTCCCGCGACAATCGAAGATGTGGACAGGGCCCCCTTCTATTTCTGCAGGTACTGCTCCTCCTTTTTCAGGGAAGCCGTAAGGAGGGAAATATCCAGGGATTTTCTATAATGCATGAAAACGCATTTCAAATATTACTTGACTTTTTCGGTTCGTAAAAATGTGCTCACCAGGCGATCCCAGCCTATTTCAGGGAAATTTCCATGGAAGTCATTGATGGCCCTGCCGCCCGCCGCGGCCAGTCTCTCATATTCCGGCCCCAGGAGGGTCATGAGTTTTTGACTCTCCTTCTCCATCCACTGGATCCCTTCGTCGCCGAAATAGAGCCTTTTCAGGTTCCTCTTGGGCAATTCAGGTTCAAGGATAAAAAGCCAACCCTCCTGATAGGGATCATGGTTGGTTATCTCCGGATGTTCAAGACTCTTGTGGTTCACGGCAAGCACGGTCCCTGTGACGGGTGAAAGGACCGCGGCCCTGTCATCATCTTTCCCCAGGGTCCATCCCACCTGATCCTGTTCCAGATTGGCACCAAGGGGCGGGAGGCTTAGCGACTCTATGGCCCCGAAAAGCCTTGCCAGGAAATCATCCAACCCAACCCTCACGCGTCCACCGTGCTCAAACTTTACCCAGCTGTGACCCATGTGGTAGTAATAACCCTGGGCCATCTGGAAACCTGCGGCCATCTGATAGTTAGGGATTTCAGATTCCCTGACAATATCATACTCATCCAGCATCTGGTCATAGGCACAGTGATAGCATTCATAGTTCATGGTGCAGATCTTGGGGGCGTCCGTGCGTCCCGTGAGTGAGTGGCGGCAGGGTCTCGATGATCCATGAAAATTCTCTTTGAGATATGCCACCCATGCCGGCTCTTTCTCCTTGGACTCGGAAGTGGATTCCAGGCCCATGGCCTTCCTCATTCCCCTGTCAAAGGGGCAGTTGTAGCAGTCATAGGCGTTGTCGCACAGGCGGAAATTAACGACTCCAGCCTTCATCCAGATGCACTCCTCTTCGATTACCTGAAAACCTTTGACTCCCTTGCCTTTTGCCTTATCCCTTTTCTGTTTCATCTCTTTGTCTCCTTTCCTCTGACAACCCTTGTACTTTCTGAATTTCTAATTGCATCAGGGATGCCAGGGACGTCCTTGAACCGGTCATATGCTATTTGTTATTGAAATTGTTGATCTTTTGATGCGCTTGTCCTGCGAGGCTTCTTTTTTAGGGGCCATAGGAAGATGTAAAGACATGAAAATAGGTTACAGATTGAGATCCCCTTTAGAATGGAAAACTCAAAAAATTCTGAAAAATCAATTGCTTGCAATGATGTAACAGATTGCTACACCTGTTGTTGCATTAATATACTTTACGCGATCATTAGTCCTCCCTTCCAAAATCCAGCATTAAATTTTCATTTTGATAGTAATAGCGATGGATTTTGCTTAATCCTGGGCACCATCTTCTATTGTCTACACCTCGATACTATGCTATGAAGGTCATTCCATCCTATCCTATTACTCATGATGCATGGTTGTCTGGAGGTCGGTATTGGCTGAATATGGTTACGCGGGAAGGATTCTGAAGGTTGACCTGTCCGATGGTGTCTTGAAACACCTCGATACTGACGTTTACGCGGACAAATTTCTCGGGGGCCGGGGCATTGCCGCCAAGATCTACTGGGACATGGTCCCACCCCAGGCCCGGGCCTTTGACCCTGAAAATTTCCTCATTTTCTCCACTGGGCCGGTCGCCGGGTTCCCGGGATTCGCCGGTTACAGGTGGCAGGTATGCGGGAGGTCGCCCGCTGGGAACCCCGAGGCCTTTTCCTATGCCAACCTGGGAGGCAGGTGGGGGGCGGCGCTCAAGTACGCGGGTTATGACGGCCTCGCGGCCACGGGAAAGGCAGGCAAACCCGTCTATCTCTTCATAAACAACGATAGGGTCGAAATAAGGGACGCCTCACACCTGTGGGGGAGGCCGGCATTCGAGGTCATTGATATCCTGAAGTCGGAGCTTGGGAAGGCCGTCAGCGTCCTTACAATAGGACCGGCCGCTGAAAACTTGGTGTCATTTGGGACCCTGATAACGGATGAAGGTTCTTCCGGCGCCGGAGGCCTCGGGGGCGTCATGGGGGCCAAGATGTTGAAGGCCATCGTGGTCAGCGGCGATAAGAGGCTCAAGGCCGCGGATCCTGAAAGTCTGCACCGGCTCTCCCGCCGGGTCCGGGAGATGAGAAAGCCCAACTTTCGTGTGGATGTATACTGGGACGTACCGGGCGTGACAAAGCCTGCCGTCTGCCACGGATGCGGCCTGGGGTGCGCGCGACAGACCTACAGGGCTGAAAACGGCAGGAGCTTCAAGCACTTCTGTCAGTCCGCATTCGTGTATATAGAACCGGTTATGAGATACTTTGGAAGGTGGAACGAGGTGGCGATGCTGGGTAACAGGCTCTGTGATACCTACGGTCTCGACACCTCCGTGATGATCGGCATAATCAACTGGCTCTGCGCCTGTCACGGGGAAGGACTCTTAGGAGAGATATCCGAGGAACTCGGGATGTCCGAGGCTGGGAGCAGTGAGTTCATCGAGGCCCTGACAAGGAAGATCGCCTTCAGGGAGGGTTTCGGTGACATATTAGCCAGGGGTATCCTGGAGGCCGCCCAATATATCGGTAAGGAGGCGGAGGGGATCCTTGGCAATTTCATTGCCACCAGGGTGGGCGAGACCAAGGATTACGACCCGCGACTCATCCCCACGACCGCCCTCCTCTACGCTACGGAGTCCAGAAGGCCCATCCAGCAGCTCCACGAGCCCAGTATGATCATGATGATGTGGCTCAAATGGCTGAGAGGGGACGATGGCGCCTTCTTCACAAGCCAGGACTTCCGGGAGGCCGCGGAACGCTTCTGGGGCGGCGCCGTTGCGGCCGATTACACGACCTTTGAGGGCAAGGCCCTGGCCGCCAAGATGATACAGGACAGGTCCTATGCCAAGGAGAGCCTGATCCTCTGCGATTTTACATGGCCGATGGTATGGGCCGATTATTCCGGGGGTCATGTGGGCGATCCCGCCATGGAAAGCCAAATCTTTTCCGCCATCACGGGGAGGGAAATGGACAAGGCCGGCCTCAACAGGATCGGGGAGCGGATATTCAATCTGCAGAGGGCGATAATGCTCAGGCAGGGCTGGCGGGGAAGAGAGGACGACGTGATCCTGGATTATCTCTTCAATGAGCCCCTGAAGGCGGGTGAGGTCTATTTCGATCCTGAATGCCTGGTCCTTGGCAGGGACAACGAAGTAGTATCCAGGAAAGGGAATGTCCTTGACAGGGGAGAGTTTGAAGAGAGCAAGAGCGAGTATTACGGCCTCCGGGGATGGGATGTCGAGAGCGGGTTTCCCACAGGGCGAATCCTCAAGGAGCTTGAATTAGATGAAGTGGCCGAAGGCCTGGGGGGCCAGGGGCTTTTAAGATAATTAGTAACTACTCAGGTAGATAGGCTGTAGGCATTTAGACTGTATGTAGTTTCGATCAATGCAAAAGAGCTAATAGCCTTTAGCCTATAATCTAAACAACCTGAAATCATACGAAAAGGATAAAGGAACCACTTAACAACTCTAAAGGGAGGTATTAAGAGCATGAAGAAAGCGAAGGCGGATAGGGAGATTTGCAAGGATTCGAATGATTTTCTGAGACCAGACCACCTGATGTCGGAGGAGAACAAGCTGTTTTGCGAGTCAATTAGAAGGTTCGTGGACAAGGAGGTCATTCCACACGAGGACGAGTTCGACAACTACTGGGACTGGACCGAGCGAAAGGAGGGCACCATTGTCCATCAGCTTTACAAGAGGCTGCTCGTTGATCTGGGGATCCAGAGGTCTTTTGTGCCCGAGGAATATGGAGGGACCGGAGGGGGCTCGAGCGTCGATGCGACGGCGAGGGTCGTCGAAGTGGCAAGGGGTGACTTTGGCCTTGCCTGCTCTGGTTTTATAAGCAACTGGTCCATGGCGTCATTATTGATTCCCAAGCCCAATGAGGTCCTGCTCAAGAAATTCATGCCCCTTTTGTGCGGGGATGAAGTAAACATGTTCTGCAGCGCCATCACGGAGCCACACGCCGGCGGATCAGTGGAGGATGTGCGGCTGAAGGGGAGCCAAATCAGGACCAGGGCCAGGCTGGATGGAGATGAATGGGTGATCAACGGGCACAAGCTTTGGCCCTCCGCCTATAGGGAGGCGGTCCTGTTCCGGGTCCTGTGTGTGATTGAGGGGGAGGAGTTCCCTAACAATATAGCCCAGATATTCGTGCCCGCGGACACGCCCGGGGTCTCCACGGGCAGGCCCTATCAGAAGATGGGGGCCAGCACGGACACAAACGGGGACATATGGTTTGAAAACGTGAGGGTCCCGAAGGAGAACCGGGCGCAGCAGGACCCGGCGGACGACTTCCTTTCCGTAAAGGCCAACATAACCTTGGGCCGGTTCGGTTCCGCCGCCTTTCCCATGGGCGTAATGAAAAGGGCCTATGAGGTCTTTAAGTCATACGTGGACAACCGGGAGATTGCGGGCATGCCCATGAAGGATCACGGGGTGGTCGTCCATGAGCTGGGTAAGATAGCCCAGGATCTACTGACCGCTGAGGCATATCTCTATTACGTGGCTGATAGGTTTGATCATCCCGAGGTCTATGGTTTTCCCTGGGAGCTGAAAAATCTCGCGATCGCCAGTGCATGTCAGGTAACTGTGAGCGATTTAGGGTGGAGCGTCGTCAACCGCGCCATTGAGATGATGGGGTCCTATGGTTACGCAAGGGAAGGAAAAATAGAGAAACTCATGAGGGACATGAAGATCACCCAGGTCGTGGTAGGGGGACAGCTCCTGCGCCTCACGGAGCTGGCAAGGTACTTTTTCGGGACAGAAGGAATATAAATAATGTAAATCCTGGAGTATTGGAGTGATGGAGCAATGAAAATGTCTTTAAAAACCAGAACTCCAATACTCCACTACTCTAAACAATCAGATTATTGGACTAAAATGAGTACAGATCAAGAAAAAAGAAAAGAGCCAAAGCCGGGCAGGATCGAGGC
>CAZGIZ010000149.1:0-5111 GCA_964526655.1 uncultured Desulfobacteraceae bacterium
ATGGGGACTCGATGTACCTGAAGAATAAAGCATAATCTCGCCTTTTTCGGCATTATCTTTATTGTGGTTTGCAATAATCAATAGTATGTTTTTGTTCGATAACAGATTGAACGTCCCGCTGATCAACATTTTTCTTGATCCATCCCTGAAGAATCCTATAAAGTTGACTATTCTATGTGGAGGTTGCTGACATGACCAAATGGCATGATTTTTTAAACAAGGAAGGTAAGGCTCCATCCTGGCCTTACCCTGTAGACTTTGACAAAGAGAATGAAATTGAGACTGACGTCCTGGTCATCGGCGGCGGTATAGCCGGATGCTGGGCAGCTATCAGTGCCGCAAGGAAGGGAGTCAGAGTGGCATTGGTAGAGAAGGGCGATACCGTGAGAAGCGGCTCCGGGGGTCCTGGATGCGACCACTGGTGTCAGTGCCCCGCCAATCCGCATTCCAAAGTGGACCCCGATGAATGGGCGAAAGTATTGGCTGAAAATCCCGGAACGATGTCAGAGCTGCCTAAGGAAACTCCTAAAATTTCCTACGGAAACGGTATCGGCAGCCAGATCCAATGCCGCGAGAGTTATGATGCACTTCTTGAACTGGAGGAGATGGGAGGTAAAATCAGGGATATTGATGACGAATACGTTGGGGCTGAAGGCAGATACGACGATACGAAATTTATGTTTTCACCCCGCACCAGCCCGGACCACGCCACCGAGCTTGTTATACGTGTCTGGGGAACTACTTTCAAACCGACTTTAAAAAAAGAGTGTCAGCGGCTGGGGGTGCATATTTTCGATCGTGTCATGGGTACCAGCCTTTTGACCGAGGGAGGCCTGCAGGGGGCCCGGGTTGTCGGCGCTACAGGCCTTAATAACCGCACCGGTGAGTTCATGATTTTTAAGTCGAAAGCCACAATACTTGCCACGGCCAGTGACTTTTACATGTGGATGTTGAATACCGAGCATGCCGGATGCCGGCAATTCCGTTCTCGTAATGCCACGGGCGACGGCCTGGCCATGGCCTGGAAAGCAGGCGCAGAGCTTGTTTTAATGGAGAAGGTCATACCCCTCATGTTGGGCACAGGATACAAGCATAACTGGTACGGTGGCGCCGGAGACGCCAGCTATGAAAATCTTCAACTGGTCGACGCCAACGGCAAAAAGTTGCCATGGCCGACCCAGGGGTGGACGGACGGCGGCGCCATGAGACCTTCGCCGGAGGTATACGAGTCCATTCGCAAGGGTATTCTCAAGGGCGAATATGCATTGCCTTTCTACGGTGATTTTCCCGGTATGCCAGATATAGAGCGAAGCGCAACCTGGGATCTCATGCTGGGACAGGAGTCGACCACGAAAATCATTACCAGTACCTATGAAAGAGCCGGATTCGACCCGAGCAAACATCTTCTCCAGAACTATGCCTTTATCGAAGGCGAAACCCATTCCCAGTGGCGGACTGCCAGGGGTGGCGGCCCTGTGGTTGATTGGGATCTGAAGACAACCCTGGACGGTCTGTATGTTGCAGGGGAGCAAATGTTCTCTTTCGGCGATCACAGCTTCGCAGCCACAACGGGCAGATATGCCGGACGCAAGGCAGCCGACTACTCAAGGCAGATAGGTGAATCCAGAATATCCAGGGAGCAGGTCGATCTGGAAAAAGCCCGCATCTATGCCCCGATAAAACGGACCAGCGGCATCGAATGGAAGGAGTTGAATGCCGGGATTGCCAGGACCATGCAGTACTTTTGCAGTGAATACAAGACCGAGCTCCTTTTGAATATGGGTCTCGACTCCCTGAAGGAAATAGAAGAGGTGTTCGTTCCCCGGCTTTATGCCCTTGATCCGCACAAATTGATGCGTAGCATCGAAGACCTGAGCATGCTGGCGCATGCGCAAATGGTACTGCATGCTTCTTTAGCCCGCAAGGCAAGCAGCAAGCTTCTCAATTTCTTCAGAATCGATTACCCTGAGGTGGATCCACCGGAATGGTCCAAATTTTTAACGATCAAACTGGAGGACGGCAAGGTCAAATCGGGCGAATTACCCCTGAAGTATTGGGGTGACATGAAAGCCAATTACGAGGCCCACAATAAGGATTACACCGGGGTCTATAAAGCAAAATAAGGAGATCACGATGACTCAGAAACAGATAAACGCTTTGCCTAATATAACCACTCCGAACACACCGGTCATATTCAACCCTGAGATATGTAATGGATGTAACACTTGTGTCGAAGTCTGCCAAATCGACGTATTCTTGCCCAATCCTGTGAAAGGTAAACCGCCTATCATCCTTCATCCTGATGAATGCTGGTATGGTGGTTGCTGCGTCAACGATTGCCCTCGTCCAGGGGCTATTACTTTTAACTGGCCGTTGCAACAAAGAGGCTCCTGGAAAGACAAGGTTACAGGCAAGGTATTCAGGGATAATGTGGCGTTTCCATAATGAAGAGGGGCGCTGGCAAATAAATATTAACACCTTTTTTGCCAGCGGCCCCTATAATTAAGATATTAAGATTAACCCCTATCCTTTAATTTATGCATGCCCTGAATCCGCTAAATTTACTCCCAATAATTAGAAATTTAAGATCCTAAAAGCGTGCCACATTCACAAAAGGTTATGCCACCCACTTTTTGATTATGTACCTCGCCACTGTGCGAAGATCCGTGTCTGGATAATGGATAATTTTCTTTACTGCCGTAAGCGATTTCGAGCCAACAAGAAATCGAAGTTCTGCGATTCGCAACATTTCTAAATCCCTGGCTGAGTCGCCCACCGCTGCTATACGATTGGGGGGCACACCGTATGAGGTCGCGAGATTCTGAACCCACTGAGCTTTATGACGTCCAAAAACGTGAAGTATGTCACCGTTTGGACGTATATCCGTGCCGAGCCAATCCCGAACGCCAAGCTGTTCAGCGCACCAAGCAACTGCAAACTTCCATGTCATTGAGGCAATTCCTACAATAATTCCGGCTTTATGCAACTCCCGAATCGCTTCATGCGCTCCTGGCGCCCAATGCACATTTTTCATAAAACCTTTCAAATCGGCGATAGAGTGCTCTTTGTACCATGCTGCCATCTGAATTCGACCAGCAATTATTTCTGGCTCGGAAGTGAGACACTGAAATTGTTTTATCTCTTCAAGTCGGCCGATCGGTTTTGCCAGAACCTCGCAAACAGTATCGCCACGAAGGAGAGTCCCGTCGAGGTCAAATACTGCAAGCGCTCGTATCATTTGCCTGTATCCTTTAACTCATATTGGCACGGCCGGATAGCCAATGGATGTGGCTCTAAGCCCATTAAAAACTGTGCATGACAGTTTCCCGTCACATCGCTCAAGCCTCCACTAAAGTCTCCCTTGTGGTGATTCCCGCAAATTAACATTTGCTTCATGATAACGTCCTTAAGACATTAAGATTGACCCCTATCCTTTAATTCATGCACACCATGAATCCGCTGAATTTCCTTCCAATAATTAGAAACTTAAAATCTGAAAGGTATCCCCATACACATTCACGACATTCTTTCAATCTACCTGTTATTCCAAAATCCACCATCAAATTACAATTTCGCTAATGATGGCGATGGATTTTGGTTAACCCTGGGCACCAGCAAGGTGTTAGATGCAAGGCGCCGAGGAGCGACGACTGAGGCGTATGAGCAATACGCCGCAGGGAGGAGCGATCGAAGGCAACGCCGCTCGAAGATCCCGGCTCGACGGGGAGATGACATCTTGATGGTGGATCAGGGTTATTGCTCAGAAAAAAATACCATAGCTTTGGCCAGTCCTTTGAACTTGTAAACCCAGCCTCCCCCCTTACCCGATACCGTGGCGTATGCCTCATCGGTGCCCGGTTTGAACTTAACATTGGTAACGGCCAAATGCATTCCTTCATCTCGCCCAGGTATTATAACGTTGGTAATCGGGATACCTTTGGGATTTAGGACGACAATTCTGCCGTGACCGTTAATGCACACGTAGGCATTACCGTCAGCATCAACGGTCATAGAATCGCAGCCTCCTCCAGTAAATCTGTAGGGGACGGTGCACCCGGCAGGTGGCCTGATGGTGATCCCGTCTTCCAGTAGTTGAACGAACACGATATCGGCCCGGCCTGTTTCAACTACCCAAAGGATATTTCCAGATGGAGCTAAGGCAATGCCGTTCGCTAATGCCAGACCCTCCAAAACCGGCTCAACTTTTGTGAAATCCGCCGAGAAGCGGTACAATCCACCGACAGGGTTGCCGACATGTCCAATAAAATCAGTGACATAGAGATTCCCTTTGGCGTCAAACATCAGATCGTTGAAAACAACTGGTTTTCCCTGGTACCTGGGCGCAATATAGGTCAGGTTTGTGCCGTCGGGATCAAGAGAAATAAATTTACCGCTGGAACAAGCTATGAACATTCTACCATCCTTGTGGAAGGCAATGCCATTGGGCAAAAGTCCCTTCTGCTCTAATATGGTTGTTACCTTTTTGTCGGGTGTAATCTTCAAGACACGACTTTCAAGGAGGGAACTGATATATAGGTTACCCGCACGGTCAAAGGCCGGACCTTCCAAGAATAACGCAGGACCCTCCCCGATCTGCAACCAAGGTTCTGCTGTAATAGTAGGAAGCCCCTTTACATCGGATGGTAAAGGTACCACGCTTTTCCCCGGCTGAGCACTTACACGCTCAGCAAATAAAGGCGTTATCAAAAAAGAAACTAAAAACATACAGATGATGAGATCCATTCTTTTCATAACTTACCTCCTTATGTAGACTAAATTTTTGTTCAACTCTATCTATTTGCACCCGACTCTTTCAAAATCTCAAGCATTATTTATCCATCACCTCCTTCACTCTGGAAAGTTGGATCGCACCATAATGTGGCGTTGACACGTGGCACGACCTTGCTGTGCCAAAGGCACATGAAGAGAAGATACCCTTAAGATATTAAGATTGACCCATTCTCCTTTAATTTATATATACCATGAATCCTCTGAAATCCTAGAACGTACATTTTACCATTAAAAATAATTGTTTAAGACTCTATAGGGGACCATTTTTAGAGAATTATCTAATCACTTCAAATATTTACTCTGGTCCGACTCCGAATCAA
>CAZGIZ010000149.1:5211-10926 GCA_964526655.1 uncultured Desulfobacteraceae bacterium
CTGGTCCGACTCCGAATCAATTATACAATTGAAATCCGGTGCATTCTTGAAATAGCCTTTTCTCACCAAAAGAGATCGGTCCCATGGCTGATATTGCTCCTTCTAAAACACTTTTTTCCCATTGTTTTAAGATACTTAATGCGGAGACCCAAGCCCGTGTGGTTCAGGGTTCTATCCGGGATTATTCCCTTGACAAGCTCAAGTTTAATGGGTAACCTATTACCCAATCCATCTAGGGTAGGCCGACATAATCACTAAACTCTCTGGAGGGAACGCCACTTTCTTCAATACATCCATCGTTCGACTCACTAACCTGTTCCCCCACGAGGTCCTTGTATTGGTTCGCAATCGCTGTGGCGCCCCTTTGAGAGCAGATGGAACCGCTGGATACCTGACGCCCCTAAGGTGTCGGGGTCAAAAGATCATTGGCACCCCGTTCGGAAGTCCAGGTCAAGGCGCTTCTCAGCCATCCGAGTAGATTTAAGGGCAAGACGCCCAAGCCCCTGCACTGTCTGAGGCGGCTTGGGCAAACAAATCTTCAACTGAAGGGCGGGAGATTAATTTCCTGCAAGGGGGATCTCATTTGTATTGAGACGTTTCGAATAAACCAAAATAACAAAGGAGGAACCAAAGATGAAGACTACCCATAGGTTATCACAAGCTGCAACTGGCAAATTCTTTGTAATGAGTTTGATTGGCGCCTTATTACTTTCCAGCGTGTGGTTTGCGAACGGCCAGCAAGCCCTCGCCAAAGAGGATGTATATATTTTAAAATGCGTTAGCCCCTATCCCTCACGACATCCGTCCATTGTCAATGGCGTAATGCCCTGGATTAATGAACTGAAGCAAAAGAGCAATGGCCGTTTGATCGTGCAATTTTATGAGCCCAACACCTTGACGCCAATGGATGAATCTTGGGCCGCCGTCAAATCCGGCATTGCTGATATTGCCTTCCATGCGAATAGAAACCAATTTCCCCTCTCCGATGTAGCCGCCATGCCATTTATGTTCAAGAGCGCGGAGGCGGCGGCTTTGACCCTTTGGGAGTTGATTAATGAATTCCCGGAAATGGCGGCCGAGTATGAGGGAGCAAAACTGATGTGGGCGTTTACCAGCGCTGAGTATCAGCTTCATACGAAAAAAATAAAGGTGCGCAGTCTATCCGACATCAAGGGCAAGAAAATAATCGTCTGGACGCCCAACGGCCGCAAGTACGCCGCAGCATTGGGTGCCTCCCCCATAGCAGTGACTCCCCTCGACACGTACGTGGCCTTGCAACGCGGCATGGCGGATGGCGTGTTATGCCCTTTGGCGCCGATGCGATCATATAAAACTGACGAAGTCACCAAATATCATAACATTATCAATTTCTCACAGGATGCCTTCTGGGGCGCTATGAACATCAACTCGTTTGAAAAGTTGCCCCCCGATTTGCAGAAACTGCTTTTGGATACTTGCGGAACCCGTATGGCAAGACTATTCGGCAAAACCCTGGATGATGGGGATGTAGCGGCTATCAAGTACCTTAAATCCAAAGGGCATGTATTTATCGATATCCCGGAAAGTGAAATGGATGGGTGGCGCTCTAGGGTGAACTCGGTGTATGAAGATTGGATCAAAGACATGGAAGGCCGAGGACACAAAAACGCCCGGAAGATGTTTGAAACTGCCCTAAAGCTGGGTAAAAAATACCAGGCCGAAATCGACGCTCGCTAATTCCTGATAAACATCTATAATGCCGGACTTGGCTGGCGTAACAGATGAATCAGGGGAGTTGATATGGAAGAAACCGCCATTTCTGAGGAAATACAGATCGACCTGAAAATACCACTTACCGGCCTGTATGCGAGAATAACAAAGCTGTTTTTTCGTGTCGCGGCTGTTTTAGTCTGCGTCATGCCCATTCCTGTGTTTGTCGATGTGGTAATGCGAACGATCTTTGATTATTCCCTGCCCGGCATCGTCGAATTGGAGGAATATTTTTTGCTGCTGGTGATTTATTATTCTTTAGCCCACACCCATATTACCTCAGGACATATCTATATCGATTTGATCACTGAAAAAATTCCAGCTTCCCTGCGACCGGCCATAACCAGTGTCACCTCATTGCTGAGCGTTGTGTTGTTTGTGTTGATGACCTGGCAGCTAGCCGTAAACGGTGTGGATAAGTTGGGAGTGCTTAGCTCGTCTCTGAGGCTTCCTTTGGGTATCTTCTACTTGCTCGCAGCCCTGGGAACGACGCTGGAAATTTTCGCTGTCATTAAAGATCTTATTGGATCCTTATGGAAATGCATCGCCAAGAAGCGCTTGGCATGGGTGGTGACAGGCATCATTCTGGCCGGGGCAGTATTTTACGCGCCATTTTCAGGTCAGATGGCAAAATGGAGTCCAGATGCCATGGGTATTGCAGGAATGGTGCTGCTGTTTTTTCTGATCTTCGCCGGTATGCCAATTGGATTTGCCATGGGGATCGCCGGTTTTCTGGGATTGGCGCTGGCTTACAACGATTCTCTGCCTGCCTTGAGAAACCTGGGATTAAACGCCTATGCCCAGGGAACAAACTATTTCTTCACCGTGGGGCCTCTGTTTATCCTGATGGGGCAGTTGGCGTTTCACTCTGGTATCAGCCAGGACTTATTCGAAACCGCCTCAAAATGGCTGGGTCGTTTGCGAGGAGGCGTGGCTATTTCCGCAGTCGCAGGATGCGCGGGCTTTGCCGCGGTATGCGGTGATAGCTTGGCTACGGCTATTACCATGGGGACTATCTCCCTGCCCGAAATGAGAAAGAGAAATTACAGCCTGCGACTGGGCACGGGCTGTTTGGCAGCCGGTGGCACCTTGGGCATCTTGATCCCACCTAGCGTAGGATTCATTTTTTACGCCATTGTGACTGAAGTATCGGTCGGGCAGTTGTTTATTGCCGGCGTGGTTCCAGGTCTTTTGCTGGCAACTTTTTTTATAAGCACTATCTGGATTATGGCGAAAATCCATCCCAAAATGGCCCCTCCAGGGGAATCTTCCACCTTTAAAGAAAAACTGATTTCGCTCAAAGGCGTTCTGGGAATGCTGTTTCTGTTTCTCTTGATTCTGGGAGGAATCTTGGGCGGCTTTTTCAGTCCCGTGGAAGGCGGCTCCATTGGCTGTATCGGCGCATTCGCGCTGGCCCTGGCCCGCAGGCGATTGACTTGGCGCTTATTGGTCAAATCCGCTTATGATACAGTCGAAATTACAGCCAAGCTGTTCATCATCCTGATCGGTGTAGGTGTCATGGGCTTTTTTCTGGCTGCCACACGCCTGCCCATGGTCATTGCCAATTTCGCCATCGGTTTACAGGTAAGTCCCTATATCATTATGGGCGCCATTTTGCTGATGTTCATTCTCATGGGCTGCGTGTTGAACGTCATTCCCATGATCCTGCTCGTATTGCCCACGATATTTCCGACCATTACGGCCATTGGCTTCGATCCGGTCTGGTTCGGCGTCGTATGCGTTATCAGCATGGAGATGGGGCAAATCACTCCGCCCATTGGCGTCAACGTTTTCGCCATTTGCAGCG
The DNA here is from genome assembly GCA_964526655.1 of uncultured Desulfobacteraceae bacterium. Classification (GTDB taxonomy): domain Bacteria; phylum Desulfobacterota; class DSM-4660; order Desulfatiglandales; family HGW-15; genus CAZGIZ01. The sequence goes on from CAZGIZ010000149.1 coordinate 8,768, forward strand.
TCGCTCAGGATGTGCCGATGCAAGAGACATTCAAAGGCATTGTACCCTTTTTTCTGTGCATGGTCCTGATCGTGATTCTGTTGCTTATTTTTCCGCGATTGGCAACATACCTGCCGGGATTGTTTTATTAGGAGTGAGAGCCTGAGCAGCCGTTGCGGCAAAAGGATATTTCGAACGAAAAACTTAAAGGAGTAATGCAAAAAGGTGGTGTGTAGCAACACCCGGAGGTGGTAAGATACTGCAAAGGGCAGGGAATCGAGATTCCCGCCGGCTCAGAATAAGGCAGGCAAAGAGGCTATCTCCTTGACAAGTTTCGTATGATAACATAACCCTTCTCCAGATAGTTTCGTGTTTCTCACGACGAAAGGTACTGTTCATGGTATTCAAGCGTATCGACAAATCTCGCCGTTTCTTGCAGGTATCCCGCCAACTGCGCGAATCCATCTTCGGCGGCGTATACCAGCCAGGGCAAAGGCTGCCCAACGAAAGGGATCTGGCCGAGGCCTTTGGCACCAGCCGCATTATCGTCCGGGAGGCGATTTGGGACCTCAAGAAATCCGGATTGGTGGAGGTAAAGAGGGGTGCACACGGCGGGGCCTTTGTCCAGGAGATGAGGCATGAAGCGGTCACATCGGTGATGCGCGACATGGCCAGCCTAGGCAAGGTGAGGCCGGCCCAAATCATCGAGGTGCGCCTGCTCATCGAGCCTGCCGTGGCGGCCTTGGCGGCGGAAAGGGCCACCGAGGAAAACCTGTTGCAGATGAGCCAATATTTGGAGACTATCCCCAAAAAACAAACCGATGAATACGTCCACTGGCAGGTAGGGTTTCACCGCTTGGTGGCCAAGGCCTCGCAGAATCCCCTGTTTGCCATGCTCGTTAATATATTCCTGGATTTTTCAGAAGACATGGTCTTGAACCTGAGGCGAAAGGATCGCCTCTACCATGACACCACCACCCATCCGGCCATTTTGGCGAAAATAGTCCAGAGGGACGGCGATGGGGCACGGCGTCTCTTTTATGACCATTTGCTTGAAATAAAACCGACATTCGATGACTGGGAAAAAAATTTCGGCAACAGTGGCCTGGTGGGTTCGAAATCTCCATACAAGGAGCAATCATGACTTACCCGAGTATCTATCCCACGGGGACAACAATATACGACCCCTCACAGTGCTGGAACGGCTACACCATCTTCCAGGCCAAGGAATTAGGGGCTCTGCTTATCGATATGAACGGAACAGAAGTGAAGCTGTGGAAGGGCCTACACGGTATGCCCAATAAAATGCTGCCAGGTGGTCATGTCCTGGGGGCAAGCGGAGAGCGCAACACTCTGTACGGCATGCAGGATTTCCTGGATGTGGTGCAGGTGGATTGGGAGGGCAAAGTCAACTGGCGATTCAATAGATATGAATACATCGAAGATCCCGGTGAAGAGCCGCAGTGGATGGCCCGCCACCATCACGATTTCCAGCGGGAGGGAAATCCCGTAGGCTATTACGCCCCGGGCATGGACCCTCTGACCACTGACGGAAATACCTTGATCCTTTGTCATAAGAATGTGCGCAACCCGGACATCTCTGACAAGCTCCTGCTCGATGACAGCTTCATCGAAGTCGATTGGGCAGGCGAGATCGTCTGGGAATGGGTATTGAGCGAGCACTTTCACGAATTCGATTGGAGCGAGGAAGCACGCAACATTTTGTTCCGCAACCCTAACATGCGCAACTGCGGCGGAGACTGGATGCACGTCAATTCCATGTCCGCCTTGGGGCCTAATAAGTGGTTTGAGGCCGGTGATGTACGCTTTCGCCCGGAGAACATAATCTGGTCCAGCCGCGAGGCCAACATCATTGCTATCACCGACAAGAAGAGCGGAAAAATTGTTTGGAAAATCGGACCCGACTACGATACCAGCCCGGCCTTAAAAAAGCTTGGGTGGATCATCGGCAAGCACCATGCCCACCTCATCCCCCTGGGGCTGCCGGGTGAAGGCAATTTACTGGTTTTTGACAACGGCGGGTGGGCCGGCTATGGCGCGCCCAACCCCGGGGCTCCCATGGGCATCAAGAATGCCCTGCGCGACTATTCCCGGGTGTTGGAGATCGATCCGCTGACCCTGAAAATCGTCTGGCAATACACCCCCGCAGAGGCCGGATA
>CAZGIZ010000150.1:0-10852 GCA_964526655.1 uncultured Desulfobacteraceae bacterium
TACACCCACTAGACCCTGAACCTAGCGCGTCTACCAGTTCCGCCACTTCGGCACGAAATATAAAGGTTGATATTTTTCCCTAAACATTTATATTATCTCCAGATTTCTGTCAACAAATAACTTGGCCTGCTGAGAGCATGGTATGAATATACGAATTTGAAAAAACAATGGAAAGTTACATTTACCTATGGAAATTATTCATGATTTAAAAGAGATTAAACCCTTAAAAAATCCCGTCCTGACCATCGGCAATTTTGACGGTGTGCATAAGGGCCACCTGGCCCTCTTTGACAGGGTAAAGGAAATTGCAAAGGGCATAAAGGGCCAGTCAGTGGTCATGACCTTTGAACCTCACCCCATAAAGGTCATCAGGCCTGGAAACGGCCCACCCCTCATAACCCCCATTAAACAGAAATTAAGGCTCATATCCGAATCAGGTATAGATGTCATCATATGCCTGCCCTTTACCAGGGAATTCGCCTCTATCTCAGCGCATGCCTTTGTCCGGGACATTCTCGTTGACCTGATCGGGGTAAAAGAGGTCGTTGTGGGCTATGATTACGCCTTTGGAAACAGGCGCCAGGGAGATATTGAATTCCTGCGGAATATGGGGCAGGAGCTGGGATTCAAGGTCCATGTGGTGGATCCTATCTACCTGGATAATACGCTTGTTTCAAGCACATCAATAAGAAATCTGATACAGGAAGGGAGCCTCCCTGAGGCGAAAAGGCTGCTGGGCAGGGACTACCAGATTTCAGGGACAGTCACCAGGGGGGCCGGGAGGGGGGCCAGAATGCTGGGGTTCCCCACGGCAAACCTTATACCTGTCGATGAACTGATCCCCAGGAAGGGTGTGTACGCCGTTATCGCCGAAACAGGGGGTAAGAGCTATTTCGGTGTATGCAACATCGGCAATAACCCCACCTTCGGTTCCAACGCGCTCTCCATTGAGACATATCTGCTTGATTTCAAAGGTGAATTACTCGGCAAGGATTTCACCATCAAATTTGTCGAACGGCTGAGGGAAGAAAAGACCTTTCCCAGCGTGCAGGAATTGTCTGACCAGATCAGGAGGGACATCGAAAAGGCGAGAGAGCTATTCGCCATCCATAAACATGGCCATGGCTCAGATTAGATCCATCAACTGGAAACTCTGGGCAGGCATATTTATTAGCGCCATTTTCCTGTACCTGGCCTTTCGCAAGGTCGATCTTAGGATGACCTGGGCCGTTATCCGCGGTGCTGACATTCCCATTCTCGGCCTTGTCGTAACAGTCACCTTTTTCCAGTTTGTCGTCAGGGCCCTGCGATGGCGTGTCCTCCTTTATCCCATCAAGGCAACGGGCTTCTCAAACCGGCTCCTTTCGATATTGACGGGTTTTGCTGCCAACTGCATACTGCCCGCCAGGCTGGGAGAGTTTGTAAGGGCCAACTGCCTCAGCAGGAGTGAGGGCGTCAGCGGGAGCTCCATCTTTGCAACAATCGTCGTTGAAAGGATCTTTGACGGCTTTACCCTGCTTTTTATTCTCCTGGTGGGCCTCATGGGCACCACCTTTCCAGTGGAATTGCAGGCCGTGTCCGGAAAGCTGCGGTTTACGGGTATCATCCTGTTTTTATTGTATATCCTGATAATCGTCTTCCTGATGGGATTTAAATACAGGACAGAGACCTTCCTCCATCTCATTGAAAGGCTCCTCTTCTTCCTCCCTCAGGATTTCCGATCAAGGGTCATCTGGATAGTAAGGAATTTCAGTCTTGGACTGGTCCCTCTCAAAGGCGTATCCGGGTGGATCCAGGCAATATCATACTCCTTGCTCCTGTGGTTTTTAGGTCTCCTCCAGATTTTTTTGATAGGGAAATCCATCGGGTTGTCTCTGCCCTTTATGGCCCCTTTCCTGATTTTGTCCATATCCACCTTCGGCGTCATGATCCCTTCAGCCCCGGGATTCATCGGTACATTTCACCTGGCCGCCCAATATGGATTCATGTTTTTTGGTGTTGCGAGGGAAGAGGCACTGTCCGCGGCAATCCTGTGGCACGCGACTTTCTTCTTCCCCACCCTCCTTTTCGGGTTCGTATCCCTGCTGTTCCTCCAGGTCTCATACAGGCAACTCTCTCAGGAATCCCCTATAATAGGTTTCAATCAGACGGGTAAAAACATCCAGTGACTCTGAGGCGGAGATGTAAGATGCTGAAAATGGATAACATGTCCTGCCTTGAAAGAAAAATTGACCGGAGGTCTTTTTTAAAGATATCCGGGATCCTGGGGATGGGTATAGCGTCTGCCGGAATTTTTCCATGGACCGCAGGGGCCGTCGATATCAACAGGAAGCTGCGTAAGGTTTCTGAAACAAGACTTGCCATGGGCACCACGGTCTCAATGACGCTTGTGTATCAGTCCGGAGAGGGGGCTGAGGAGGCCATGGCCCTTGCATTTAAAGAGATAGACAGGCTATCCGGATTGATGAATCGTTTTGATGAGAAATCACCTGTTGCCAGGCTTAACAGGGAAGGACGGTTGAATAACGCCGACCCTGCTATTATCGAGGTCATCACCGCCGCATTGTACTATTACAGGCTGACAGGAGGAGCTTTTGATATAACCATTACGCCTGTTATAGACCTGTTCAAGGAAAAATTCTCGAGAGGTGAGGACGATTACCCCACTGAAAAAGAGATCAAAGACGCCTTGAGTCATGTCGGTTCAGATATGATAGAGATCAAGGGTTCGAATATCAGGTTTAAAAAACCGGGAATGAGCATAACCCTGGACGGCATCGCCAAGGGCTATATTGTGGACAGGGCTTCAATGATCCTATTAAGGCACGATATAGACAACCACCTTATCAACGGAGGAGGGGATATTTTGGCGATTGGCCTTCGCAGCGATGGAAATCCCTGGAAAGTGGGTATCCAGGACCCCATGAAAAGGATAGATTATATAGATACCATAAAATTGACAAACGCCGCAGTTGCCACTTCGGGTAACTATGAGAACTATTTTGACCGGGAAAAGATGTTTCACCACATCGTGAATCCAAGGACCGGGCTGTCACCGGTTGTAAACATCAGCGCATCGGTCATAGCTCCAACCGATATGGAGGCCGATGCCCTTGCGACAAGCATGCTTGTTATGAGTCCCGATGAAGGGGTTCGGTTTATCGATTCCCTTCCCCAATGCGAATCCCTCGTTGTCTCCAGAGGGAACAGGAAGATAAGATCAGCCGGCTGGAAGAGTTTTACAATATGATATCTTTGATTTTCCCGTTTTTTCCGTGGCCGGTGCTCAAAGGTTCATCATCTTTTCCCTTAACAGCTCTCCCAGATTGGATGTGGCCTGTTTCTGATTGTTTCCATGGCTGTTAAGTATGTCCCTTTCCGATGCCTCTTCCAGTTTCCGGACGGAAAGCCCGATCTTTTTATCCTCCTTTGAGACGTTGACGACCTCTGCCTCTATTTCATCCCCAATCCGGAAACCACTCAAAGACTTGCCCTGTTTATCCCTGGGAAACTGGGAGACGTGAATCAGTCCCTCAACCCCTTCCTCAAGCTCCATAAAGACACCAAAATCGGTGACACCCTTCACGATGCCTTTGACCCTGGTCCCTTGTTTATATTTCTCCGGTATCGCGTCCCATGGGTTCGGTGTCAGCTGCTTGATCCCCAGGGAAAACCGCTCATTTTCTGTATCGATCTCCAATATTACGGCCCGTACCTCGTCGTCTTTTTTGTAAAGCTCCGAAGGGTGGCCTATTTTTTTTGTCCAGGAGATATCAGATACGTGGACAAGGCCGTCTATTCCCTCATCAATCCCGATGAAAATTCCAAAGTCCGTAATATTCTTTATCTTGCCCTCTATTATGGCCCCTATGGGGTAGTTGTCTGCAATGAGATTCCAGGGATTCTCTTGGAGTTGCTTCATGCTCAAGGAGATTCGTTTTTTGTCTACATCGAGGCTCAGGACCATGACTTCCACCTCATCACCTGTCCTCATTACCTGGGAAGGATGCCTGATCTTATTGGTCCAGGAGATCTCGGATACATGAATCAGGCCGCTAATGCCCTCTTCAAGTTCCACAAAGGCCCCGTATTCCTTCAGGCCGTCAACACGGCCCCTGACCCTGGCGCCCGGGGGATATTTATCCAGGACAATACTCCAGGGGTCGGGAATCAACTGTTTTATTCCCAGGGAGACCTTTTGGTTCTCCGGGTCGTAACTCAATACCTTTACATTAATCCTGTCGCCGACCCGGTAGGCCCCGGAGGGATGCCCGACTTTGCCCCAGGAGATATCAGTGATGTGGACCAGGCCGTCAATACCTCCGAGATCGACAAACAGCCCGTAATCTGTGATATTGCTTACTATTCCCTCAAGTACCGCATCTTTCTCGAGGAGTCCAAGGGTCTTTTCCCTGAGGGCCTTCCTCTCCTCCTCTAATGCAGCCCGGCGGGACACCACAATATTTCCCTGCCTTCTTTCGTATTTCAAGATCCTGAAGTCATGTTCGGTCCCTAAAAGGGAATTTGGGTCTTTGATCGGCCTTATATCGGCCTGAGATCCGGGTAGAAAGGCCTGAAGGCCGATATCCACGTGAAATCCGCCTTTTACCTGGTAAAGGATTCTGCCCCTGACGGTGCCGTGATTCCGGTAGGCATCTTCAACTTCATCCCATACCCTTGCCCTTGCGGCCCTTTCCTTTGAGAGAATAATTCGTCCCTCTTTATCCTCTTTACGGACAATGAGGACATCCACCTTGTCGCCGACCTTGGAGGTCAGCCTGCCCCCGGCGTCGGTAAATTCGGAAATTCGAATCTGCCCTTCTGATTTATAACCGATATCAACAAGCGCGAATTCCCCGTCCAATTGGACGATTTCTCCCCTGACAACCTTGCCCTCCTGGATTTCCCTCAGACTCTCTTCAAATAATTCCATAAAGTTATTACTGCTATCCTGGTTATTGCCCGCGGTTTCAGCTTCATCCTCTCCCTTCGATTCAGTAAACATCTCACGATCTTCCACGAAGGCGGAATCGATGTTTTGGGATGCCGGTAATTCGTCCTTTGCCATTTTATCTCCAGTTTTCAACATTAATCAAAGCACTCCTAATTGAATTTGTGTCCACAGGACACTGTCCGGATCCACTTAACAAGAGAAGCAAACTCTTATTTAACGCTTCCTAATAATCCCTGGATTCGCGCTGCAGCTCTTGATAAAGAGATCCAATTTTTAGAATGAAAGAGGCCCGCCATAAAAGACGGGCCTTTATAGGTTGTTTAAATATAATCTGTCTTTGATCAAAAAACAAGTACTATTTAAATAATCCTTTGAAAAACTAATCGGTTGATTCAACGGGTCAGGTTTTTAATTTCGGGCTGTCGTAGCCATAGAAACTCTTCGATCTTCAGGAGCAGTGGATACAGGGTCTCCTGCTCGATAGCGGAGACGGGGATGCCGTTCCAGATCCTGGCCAGGTTGACCGCATCCGCCTCTTCAAGGAGATCGACCTTGTTGAGCACCAGGAGTGCAGGTACGGACCTCAAATCGAGCTGCGCCAAAACATCTTCGACCGTTCTTATCTGTTCCTCCATCCTGGGACTGGATGTGTCCACCACGTGGAGCAGGAGGTCCGCGTCATGGAGTTCCTCCAGTGTTGCGGCAAAGGCCTCCATCAGGCTCTGGGGGAGGTTTCGGATAAACCCGACCGTGTCGGTTATGATGGCGGCCCTCTCCCTGGGGAACCTGAGTCGCCTTGAGCTGGGATCCAGGGTCTCAAACATGCGATTCCCGGCCCCCACATGACTGTTGGTAAGGGAGTTTAAGAGGGTGGATTTCCCGGCGTTTGTGTATCCCACAATGGAGATAACCGGGAGCCTCCTTGCGTTTCTGAGCCTCCTCCTGTCCTGCCTCTGCCTGCCTATCTTCACAAGCTCCCTGTTTAAACTCGCGACCCTTTCCCTTGCCCGACGGCGGTTGATCTCCAGCTTGGTCTCTCCAGGGCCCCTGCCCCCGATCCCTCCGGTCAGCCTGGACATGGCCGTATTCTTTGTCGCAAGCCTGGGGAGGAGATACTTCAACTGGGCAAGCTCCACCTGTATCTTTCCCTCCCTGGTCACGGCCCTCCTGGAAAAGATATCGAGGATAAGCTGGCTCCTGTCAATGATCTTCAGTTCCGTGTAGTCTGTCAGGCTCCGGACCTGGGCCGGGGTCAATTCGTTATCAAAGATCAACAGGTTTGAACCTGTCTGAACGCATCGAAGGGCCAGCTCGCTCAACCTGCCTTTACCCATTAGGAACCTGGGATTGATGTTTTTGATATTCTGGATGACGATATCCACGACTTCCAGATTATTTGAGACGGCCAGGGCCCTCAATTCCTCCAAAGACTCCTTTGCCTCCCGGACATGACCCGCGGTGACGCTCACAAGCACGGCCTTCTCCCCTTTCGTGAGGTCCCGGCTCCGGCCTGTCCCGGCAATCTCATCCTCAATGGACTGTATCAGCTCCTTGAAATCGATGTTCAACTGCCCAACATCCGGGACGGTTGTTATGCTCCAGCCTCGATTCCGGTTATTCTCCGGTGATATATGGGCATAGGAGATGGGGCCTGGGATGCCGTCGTGGCCCACCTGAATGGACACCATGAGATCCAGGCCCAGGAGCACCAGGTCCGTCACATCTTCACTTGAGAGGGGCTCCCCGTGGAGGTGGGTATGGATGCACCTCAATCCCCTCAGACGACCCGGTCCTGACCTGAATCTGCCGAGGTCGGGGATCAGTATCCGTTTGTCGTCGCCCACGATCACGTAGGCCACTTCCCCCTTTCGGGTGACAACAAGGCCGATCTGTCTCTTTATCTCATGGGACAGGGATGAAATCTGGCGGGTAAGTTCACGGGATATTATATCACTGCCGGATATTTTCCGGCGGTAGATATTCTGGAGGCGTTTTATCTGTCCGGCCTTGAGGCCGTTGGTCTTGCCCTGTACTCTATCTATTGTCAGGCCTCTTGATAAAAATATTCTTCTTCCGCGTAATCCCTGAAACGGGTATATTCCTGTTCAAAGGTCAATTTAAAATAGCCGGTGGGTCCGTTTCTCTGTTTTGCAAGGATGATCTCGGCCACATTACGGTTCTCTTCCGTTGTCGGGTGGTACATCTCATCCCTGTAGATAAAGGCTATGACGTCGGCGTCCTGCTCGATGGCGCCGCTCTCCCTCAGGTCAGCGAGCTGGGGTTTCTTATTGGGCCTGTCCTCCACCTTTCTGTTGAGCTGCGATAGGGCCATGACCGGCACATTGAGGTCCTTTGCGAGGGCCTTGAGGGACCTGGATATCTCCGATATCTCGATCTGCCGCGATTCCGCCGATCTCCTGCCCTGGACAAGCTGGAGATAATCGATAATGACGAGGGCCAGATCCATTTTTTTCAGGAGCCTCCTGCACCTTGCCTTCATCTCCAGGATGCTGAGCCCTGACGTGTCGTCTATAAATATGGGGAGATCGGCTAATTGATTGGCCGCGTGGGTCAGGTTGGTCCAGTCCCTGTCCCTCAGGGTCCCGGTGCGCAGCTTTGTGGCGTTGATCTCGGCCTCAAAACCTAACAGCCTCATCCCTAACTGCATCTTTGACATCTCCAGGGAAAAGACCGCCACCCCTTTCCTGGTCTTCTTGGCGGCGTTGTAGCCTATGTTCAGGGCCAGGGCCGTCTTCCCCATACTGGGCCTGCCTGCGATAATGATAAGTTCCGATGGTTGAAGACCGGCCGTGTATCGGTCAAGGTCAGCAAAGCCGGTGGGTATTCCTGTGACAAACCCGTCATATTCGGCCACGCTCTCGAGCCTCTTAAAGCTCTCCTTGACCACGCTCTCCATGGAGGAAAAGCCCTCTCCCACCTTCTCCTCGGCTATGTCAAAGATGGACTGCTCCGCCATGTCGAGGAGTTCATCGGTGCTCTGCCAGTTCTGGAGACACGATTCGGATATTGCGGAACACTGGTTCAGGAGCATCCTTCGCACGGAGAGGTCCCTCACGATCTCCGCGTGATAGACGATGCCCGCTGAGGTGGATATGGCGTCCACAAGGGAGGTGAGATAGTCGATGCCCCCCGCCTTTTCCATCAGGTTCTTCTCAGTGAGGTACTGGGAGAGGGTTATGAGGTCTATGGGCTCGTTGTCGTTGTAGAGATCGACCATCCCCTGATAGAGATGCATATGGGCCTCCCTGTAGAAGCACCCGGCCGACAGGATGTCCATGACCTGGTTCAGGGCGTCGTTATTGATCAGGATGGCGCCCAATATGGCCTGCTCGGCCTCCATGTGGTGGGGAGGAACCTTAATGGAGGCAGGGGCTATCTTCTCTTTTGCCTGGGGTGTCTGCAAGATCGACCTCTCTCAAACAGTATCTATTCTTCAGGGACTACAACTACCTTGACCGTGCCGGTCACCTCCGGGTGGAGCTTAATGGGCACATCGAACTCACCAAGACTCTTTATGGGCTTATCCAGAATTATCTTTCTCCGGTCAATGCCGATCCCCTTTGCTTCCATCTGTCCGGCGATATCCATGCTGGTCACGGAGCCGTAGAGCTTTTCTTCCTCTCCGACCTTTTGGGCTATGGTGATCACCACGTCCTTCATCTCATCCTTGATCTTCATGGCGACCTCTTTGGCCTTTATCCTGTTTAATTCGATCTTCTTCTTCTGCATCTCCATCAATTTGATATTCTGCGTGGTGGCCTCCAGGGCAAGACCCTTTGGGATCAGGTAATTTCTTGCATAACCCTTTGCCACGTCGACGATTTTGCCCTCCAGGCCCAGTTCGTCCATATCCTGTTTTAAGATAACTTTCATCTATTCTCCTCCATAATGAAACCCATACGATCTGCAGGGATGTTTGAAACTATCAGACAAGAATGTAAAGACTTAATTATTCGGTCAAATCCTGAAAACCTGTCAAGTACCTTCCTTTTTATGGATTTTTCTGAAGTCGATCCACTGATCGAAGAGTCCCCCAACGGCCAGTACGATCAGGAACATCTGCTGAATCAGGATGAAGGCGTATATGCCGAATCTGGCCCATCCCGGGATGTTGTACTTGTTAAAGAAGAATATAACGACCGCCAGGCCGTGAAACATATAGATCACGGACAGGACAATCAGGATGTTCACTGCAACGAATTTTATACCCGTTGAGGGAAAAAATAAAGAAAATCCTGCCCCGATAACGCCCCAGACCAGAAAGTCCGGTGCATGCCACCTGTCCGCCCGGCCCAGGTCGGGATAATTGATTCTCCCTAACCGGAACAAGGGCTTGCTCAGCACGACATTGATCCATATCACAAAGCCCGTCCCCACTATAAGGAGGGCCGGATATATCCTGGCAATCAGATCGGTAATTATCTTTCCGAACTGTTTCAGATGAATGACCTTTTCCTGATCAAGCCCCATTTCACTGTAAAAATTTATGGTCTTGTTCAGGTTCGACTGAAAGTAGCCAAGGACCAGCTCAAGGGGGCCCATTCCCTTTGAGAGGCCGATAAAAAACAGGAAGAGCAGGCCCACCATGAGCATGAGAACAGTCCCCCAGAATACGGTGAGACCGAACGACAGCTCCCGCTTGAAGATCTCGGATATGATCAGCCCGACGATGGAGAACTCAAGGCAGAATAGTATGATATGCGAATAGCCTGCGAGACGGGCGATCAGGCCTACGATGAACAGGGTTATCAGTCCAATTATCAACCCCTGATTCAGCCCCAGTTTTCTCAAATAGAAGAGAAATGGCAATGGAATCAGCAGGCTGAAAAAAGGCCCTACCAGAGGGAGCCAGGCGGAGATAAAGAGGAGAATGACTACCGAACCCGCACATCCCATGATATTGGAAATCTTTATGTCTCTATAGGCAGACAATCCAAAAGAAATCGTTAAAGGTCTAATAGAAGTTGGATTGAGGACAGAATTGTTTTAAAAGGTTACCTCACGATTGCCGTTGTGTTGGGTAACAACGCGATGTTCCTGGCCCTTTTTATGGCAACTGTAATTACCCTCTGATGCTTCGCGCAATTACCCGAGATCCTCCTGGGGACGATTTTTCCTCGCTCCGTGGTGAACATCCTGAGCATTTTAGGATCCTTATAATCTATCACAAGGCTGCTGTCTGCGCAAAACCGGCACACCTTCCGCCTGTGATAGGCCATTCCCTTCCGCCTCTGGTTATCCCTATCCTTCTCCATTTTGCACCTCACTCTCTTTTATGGAATCCTCATCCTGGACTGCCGGTTCTTCCCTGGTCTCTTGGCCCTCGGGCACTGCTACCTCTTTTTTGGCCTCTCTCTCCTTGAGAAGCAGTTCCTCGGGGTCTGCCCTGTCGGAAATCTTTACGGTCTGGTATTTTAAAATCCTGTCATCCAGTTTGAGGCTTCTCTCAAGTTCGGAGGTGACGCCCGGGTCCGCGCAAAAATCTATAAGCACATAAAAGCCGTAATTGAACTTCTTGACCACATAGGCAAGCCTCTGTTTACCCCATTCCTTGGTCTTGATCACCACACCCTTCTGGTTCTCAATAAGGCTGTTAAACTTACCGGTCAATTCGCGGTATTCTTCATCACCAAGGTTGGGGTCAACAATATAAATGGTTTCGTAATGTCTCATGCGTTGCTCTCCTTTCGGACATTATCCCTGTTAAAAAGATTCGGTCCCGTAATCACCCCATTATGGCCGGGTCCGTACCCATCCGGATCTCTAAACGGACATCCAGCCGCCAGGCCAAAAAGAGGTAAAACGGAACAAGGAGCTATTATTAAAGAATTAATCTGGCTATCATTGAAAACTCCTATTGTCAAGTATTATATTCTC
>CAZGIZ010000151.1:0-10772 GCA_964526655.1 uncultured Desulfobacteraceae bacterium
GAAGGATATGGATGAATCCGACGACTCCAAGCCCCTTTCCGGCCACCCCAACCGGAAGGTTCGTGTCATCGCAGGACGGGAGATCTATTTCGATAAAGAGGATTTTCTGAAGAAGGCGGAAGACTGGACCGAGGAGGTGGCCGGGATCCTGGCCGCGGAAAGCGGGCTGGAAGAGATAAACGAGACCCAGTGGCGGATCATCCATTTCCTGAGAAAATTCTACTTCCATTACGGCAGGGCGCCCATGAACCGCGAAATAAAGGCGGAGGTCGGCCTGAGCTTCATGGAGCTCGAGGCCCTCTTTCCCAGCGGCATTCGCAGGGGCGCCCGCCGTCTGGCCGGCTTGCCCAATCCCAAGACATGTTCAGGCTGAAACTATGACAGGACGGTTTATCTACCTTGACAACGCGGCCACCAGTTTCCCAAAGCCAGAGGGTATGCTGGCCCGTATGATCGAGATCTATCAGAGGCTGGGTGTCTCGCCCGGACGCGGGAGCTACGACCTTGCCGTTGAGGCGGAAGATCTGGTCTCCGGGACGAGGGCGAGATTAGCCCGGCTCTTCAACAGTCCTGATCCCGACCGAGTCATATTCGCCGGGAACGCCACGGACGGCCTCAATCTCGCCATCCAGGGTCTGGCCCGTCCGGGCGATCACCTGGTATCCACACGGATCGAGCACAACTCGGTCCTTCGACCCCTGTACCACCTTCGCGAAAAAGGCCTAATCGAATATGATCTGGTGCCTTTTGATGGAAAGGGATTTGTGGATCCCGGTGACATCGCCAGGGCTATCAGGCCCGATACCAGGCTGGTTGTCCTGTGTCACGCCTCCAACGTCCTGGGGACAATCCAGCCCATTAATGAAATCGGTCCCCTCTGCGCGGAAAAGGGGGTGCCTCTGCTTGTGGACGCGGCCCAGAGCGCTGGACAGATACCCATCGACATGGATGCCTGGAAGATCTCGGCAGTGGCCTTTACAGGCCACAAGTCCCTCTTGGGCCCCACAGGCATAGGCGGGCTGGTAGTCCATCCGGACCTGGATCTCAGGACCACGCGCTTCGGCGGCACGGGCATCGATTCGGAAAGCCCCGTCCATACCCAGACCTATCCCTACCGCCTGGAGGCCGGGACCATAAACCTCATGGGCATCATCGGTCTCTCAGAAGGACTGCGCTTCCTTGAGAAAGAGGGAATCGAATCCATTCACCAGAAGGAGATGGATCTGATCACCAGACTTCGTGACGGCCTGTCTCACCTTGACATGATCGAGTTATACTGCGCCGGGGATCTACAAGATCACGTGGGCCTTATTACGGCCAATGTCAGGGGAATGGATCCCGGAGACGCAGGCGCGATCCTGGACGCCGACTTCGGCATTGCCGTGCGCGTGGGGCTCCATTGCGCTCCCCTTGTCCATGAGGGTATCGGCACCTTTCCCCGGGGCGGGATCCGCTTCAGCCTCGGTCCTTTCAATACCATGGATGACATAGATCTTACACTTGAAGTAATGGCCGCAATCGACAGCTCGCGGAATCGCTGATTGTGCTGAGGAGGAAAGATGGAAAAGCAGATTTTGACGATGAATGGAAAGACATGCGAATTCGAACCCGGAGAGACCATACTCGATGTTGCCAATGCCAATGGAATTCACATCCCTACACTCTGCTATCTCAAGGGCGCGACCCCCACAGGGGCCTGCAGGATCTGTGTCGTGGAGGTGGAAAGGAGCAGAAACCTCCTGGCTTCCTGCTCGACACCGGCTGCCAGGGACATGGTTATTTACACCGACTCCCCAAGGGTCCTCGAGGCCAGGCGTCTGAATATCGAATTATTGTTGGCCTCAGGTGATCATAATTGTCTCGTGCAGGGGACGGACATGGATTCCTGGACCGATCTCCAGCTCCGGGCCATGGAAAGCCCCGAGCATAAGGGAATCTGCCCTTCTTATGGGGACTGCCGTCTCCAGGAACTCGCCATAAAATACCAGGTGAAGACATCGCGATTCAAGCCCTCTGAGACCCTATTCCCCACCGAGGCCCTCAACCCCTTTATTGTCCGGGACTTCTCCCGTTGTATCCTGTGCGGCCGATGCGTTCAGGCCTGCAATGAAATAGTCGTGAACAGGGCCATAAGCTTCGGCTACCGGGGCGCCGCCTGCAAGGTGGTTACAAAGGGCGACCGGCCCTATCACGAAAGCGATTGCGTCTTCTGCGGTCAATGCGTTGAAGTCTGCCCCGTAGGGGCCCTCACGGAAAAGAAGTCCCTTGGCCTCGGCCTGGCCTGCGAGACTGAAAAGGTGCGCACGACATGCCCCTACTGTGGGGTCGGCTGTCAGATGTGGCTTCACATGTCCGGGGGAAAGATCAGAAAGGTGACCGCCGTTGAAAACGGGGCCCCCAATCAGGGCCGGCTCTGCGTCAAGGGCCGTTTCGGTTACGACTTCATCTACTCAGAGGACAGGCTGAAGAGCCCCTTGATCAGGGAAAACGGCCGGTTCCGGACCGCTTCCTGGGACGAGGCCCTGGACCTAGCGGCAAATAGATTCAAGGAGATCATCGAAAAACACGGCCCGGACTCCGTGGCAGGCGTGAGCTGCGCCAGGAGTAGCAACGAGGATTCATATCAGATGCAGAAGCTCTTCCGGGCCGTCTTCCGCACAAACAACATTGATCACTGCGCCCGTACCTGACACGCCCCCACTGTCGCCGGGCTGGCGACATCCTTCGGGTCAGGCGCCATGACAAACTCATTCAGCGAATTCAGCAAGGCAAAAATGTTCTTCGTTATCGGATCAAATATGGCCGAAGCGCATCCTGTTGCGGCAACCTTTGTCAAGAACGCCGTGCAGAAAGGCGCCGAGCTGATAGTGGTGGATCCCCGAAGACACCAATTGGCCGATTTCGCGTCCCTCCACGTCCCCATCAATGTGGGAAGCGATATAGCCTTTCTGAACAGCCTGATGAATGTACTCATCTCGGAAGATCTCTATGATAAGGCCTTTGTGAATTCCTGCTGCGCCGGATTTGAGGAGCTGAAGGATAAGGTTATGGAATACCCCCCTGAGAGGGGCGCCCGGATCTCTGGCGTGGATGAGGAGACAATCCGTGACGTGGCCCGCCGGCTGGCCTCAGTGAAACCGGCCATGCTCTGTTACACACTTGGCATCACAGAGCACACCTGCGGGAAAAACAATGTCCTCTCCGTGGCCAATCTCCAGATGCTTCTTGGAAATATGGGTATCGAATGCGGCGGCGTGAATCCCTTAAGGGGCCAGAACAACGTCCAGGGGGCATGCGATATGGGGGCCCTCCCAAATGTGTTTCCGGGATACCAGAGGGTCGTGGATCCAGCTATCAGGGCCAAATTTGAAAAGGCCTGGAATGTCGATGGACTGCCCGATAAGCCCGGCCTCATGATCCCCCAGATGGTTGAGGGCCTCAAGGACGGTACAGTCAAGGCATTTTACATATTCGGAGAGAACCTTGCCAATACGGAGCCGGATATCAGGCACGTGGAGCACTGCCTCTCAAGCGGTGAATTCATCGTCTGCCAGGATATATTTCCCACGGAGACGACGCGTTTCGCCCATGTCATATTTCCATCCGCGGCCTGGTGCGAGGACGACGGCACCTTCACAAACAGCGAGCGCCGCGTGAACCGGATCCGAAAGGTCTCCGAACCGCCCGGGGAGGCCAGGGCCAACTGGTGGATAATGAAACAGATCGCAAAGAGGCTTGGGCATGACTGGTCTTCCAACAGTTCGAGGGAGATATGGGATAACGAGATATCGCAATTAGCGCCCCAGTTTGCAGGAATAAAATATCACAGGATTGAGGGGGACGGGCTCCAGTGGCCCTGCCCTGACGAAGGCCACGCAGGCACATGCTTTCTGCACCAGAACGGGGAGTTTGCATGCGGCCTTGGTCAATTCGTCCCAGTAGACTGGACCCCGCCAGCCGAGGTCCCGGATGGAGAGTACCCCATGGTCCTGAGCACGGGCCGGAGGCTTTATCACTACCACACGCGCACACAGACAGGGAGGGCAATGGGATTAAACGACCTCCTCGGTGAGGAAACAGCGGATATCTCGCCCCAGGATGCGGACAGTCTGGGTATCCAGCATGATGAGAAGGTTCGTGTCATCTCCCGCAGGGGCCAGGTTGAGGTAAAGGCGAATGTGACCCCGAGGGTCCCTCAGGGAATGGTATGGATGGCCTTTCACTTCAGGGAAGCATGCGCCAACTGGATCACGAATCCGGCCTATGATCCCGAGACACTCACCGCTGAATACAAGGCCTGCGCCGTACGCCTGGAAAAAATATAAAGTTATGTTCTTTATAATGAACGTATAAATTCCTTGACAAATGCCTTTTCATCCGATAATTTTTGAGATTAGTTGATTATTGAAAATATTATGGTTCTCCATACTGAAATGACTTTATACTTTTCCTTAAAGGGAGTGGATTTTATGGAATATTTTTTTCATCTTAGTTATATCAATATTGATATAAACTAAGGCAAGAAAGGAGTTGAATGCATATGCTAATGCCTCGATTTGAATATCATAGGCCGGCCACCCTCAAGGAGGCCTGCGAGATCAAGGCCGAGTTCAAGGACAAGGCCCAGATATTGGCCGGCGGCACTGATCTCATTGTTAACCTGAAAAAGAGCCTGATTTCACCGGAAATCCTGATTTCGCTCCGGGAGATCAAGGAACTGGCCCTCAAGTCCATCGACTTCAGCAACGGCAGCACAAGGATCGGCGCCTGCTCAACGGCATCCGAGTTGACGCAATCCGAACATATCACCGGACCCTTCAGGGCCCTTGCCACGGGCACGGGGTCCCTGGGCTCGCCTCTTATCAGGAATATGGCCACGATCGGCGGCAATCTGGTCACTGCCCGGCCGGCCGCGGACCTTGCGCCTTCCCTTATGGCCTATAAGGGGAGAGTGATCCTCAACAGCCTCTCCAAGGCGAGGGAGGTATCCCTTGATGACTTTTTCACTGGCCCGGGCAAGACAGTAATAAAGGATGACGAGATCCTGACCGAGGTCGTCCTCGACCATCCACCCCCCTATTCCGGGTGCGGATATATCAAGCTCGGGACCCGGAGGGCCCTTGAGATCAGCCTCGTCAATGTGGCCGCCTTTATCACCCTGGAAAAACCAAAGGGCCCTGTAACAGACGCCAGAATCGTGCTGGGCGCTGTGGGCCCCACACCCCTGAGGGCCTTGACAGCGGAAAAGTTCCTTACAGGGAAGAGGCCTGACGAGGGGCTCTTTTCAGATGCGGCCAGGGCGGCCGCCAAGGACAGCAGGCCCATTGACGACTTCAGGGGGTCAGCCGAGTACAGGAGAGATATGGTCAAGGTCCTTACCAAAAGGGCCCTCTTGGAGGCTCTCCGTGTCGCCACAACAAAAAATTAAAGGAGAATAAGATGAAGAGACTGATCAGCTTAACAGTCAATCAAAAGAGATATGAGCTGGCCGTGGAACCCAACACGACCTTGACAGATCTGCTTCGGGATGAGCTCCATCTCATGGGGCCCAAGGAAGGATGCGGGCTCGGGGAGTGCGGGGCCTGCACGGTCATCCTGGACGGCAGGCCCGTGACATCGTGCATTATGCTTGCAGTGGAGGCCGACGGCAGTGAAATCGTGACGATAGAAGGTCTCGAGACCGAAAAGGGCCTTCACCCGCTCCAGCAGGCCTTTGTTGAAAAGGGCGCCATCCAGTGCGGTTTCTGCACCCCCGGCATGATCCTCTCCGCAAAGAGCCTGCTCGATCAAAATCCTAACCCTTCGGAGCATGAGATAAGGAAGGCCTTATCAGGGAATCTCTGCAGGTGCACAGGATACCAAAAGATCGTGGAGGCGGTCCTCTCCGTGGCTGAAGAGGAAAGATAATGGAATAAGAGGAGGAAGACTAAATGGAAAAATACTATACCGTCAACAGCCGGGCCCCAAGGATCGACGCCCCTGACAAGGCCTTGGGACGGGCCCGGTTCATCAATGATTTCAACATGCCTGAGCAGCTCTGCGGCGCCATGCTCCAGAGCCCCCTGGCCCATGCCCGGATACTGAAGATAGACACCACAAGGGCCAGGAAACTGCCTGGAGTCAAGGCGGTCATAACCGCGGAAGACGCGGGCCTTGTCAAGTACGGTGTGAGCCCGGCCCGTTATGATGAGACCGTCTTTTGCAGCGACAAGGTCCGCTATGTGGGCGACGAGATCGCGGCCGTGGCCGCCGTGGATCAGGAAACGGCACAGGAGGCGATCTCTCTTATTGACGTGGAATACGAAGAGATCCCAGCCCTCCTGTCAATAGAGGATGCCATGGAGGAAGGGGCGCCTTTGATTCACGAGGATTTTCCTGGGAACATCTGCGCCCAGGTGCACCAGGAGTTCGGTGATGTCAAGGTGGCCCTGTCCGAGTGTGACGTCGTGCGCACGGACACCTTCCGGAGCAAGATGCAGGACTGCGCCGCCATGGAGCCCCAGGGATGCATCGGACATTACGATCACCGGGGCTATCTGACCCTCTACTCATCGACCCAGGTGCCCCATTATGTCCAGAGGATCGTGGCTATGGTCCTTGGGCTCCCCATCG
Source organism: uncultured Desulfobacteraceae bacterium (assembly GCA_964526655.1). Lineage (GTDB taxonomy): Bacteria > Desulfobacterota > DSM-4660 > Desulfatiglandales > HGW-15 > CAZGIZ01. The sequence continues at coordinate 6,613 of CAZGIZ010000151.1, forward strand.
GAAAGGTCCGGGTTGTCAAATTTTATACGGGAGGCGGCTTCGGGGCCAAGGCCGGGGCCAACGCCATGGAGTTGAGCGTCTGCCTCCTCTCCATTAAGACAGGAAGGCCCGTAAAGATGATCTTTAACCGCGAGCAGGTATTTCTCCATTCAAGGGGAAGGCACAGGTTCATCCACACCATGACCACGGGCGCAAAGAGGGACGGAACGATCGTGGCCCTCAAGCACAACTGCTATTTAGAGGGCGGGGCCTACTCCAGTTTCGGCATCGCCACCATTTATTATGCCGGATCCCTCCTGGGAGGACCCTACAGGCTCCAGCACATGAAATACGACGCCTACAGGATATACACCAACAAGCCGGCCTGCGGGGCCCAGAGGGGGCATGGGGGTGTGATCGCCCGGGCTGCGTGGGAGCAGCAACTGGATGTCATAGCCGAGGAGCTGGGGATGGACCCACTTGACCTGCGCCTTAAAAACATGATGGAAAACGGCGACACCTCATGCAATGAGCTCTATATGAGCAGCCTAGGGATGCGGGAGTGCATCGAGGCGGTGCGGGAAATTTCCGGTTGGGACAAGAAAAAGGGCTCCATGCCCAAGGGGAAGGGAATAGGAATGTCCTGCGGCTTCTTTGTTTCAGGTGCGGGTTTCCCCATCTACCGTTCGGAAACCTATCACTGCACGGCAACCGTCAAGCTCAGCGAGGACGGGGGAACCGCTCACCTCTACACCGCCTCCGCCGAGATAGGGCAGGGATCGGACACGGCCTTTGCCATGATAGCGGCCGAGAGCCTAGGAGTGCCCCTCCATGCGATTCGGGTCTCTTCCGGCGACACGGACTTCGGTATCGACCTGGGGGCCTATTCAAGCAGGCAGACCCTCATGACCGGCCAGGCAGTCCGGTACGCGGGCGAGGACGCTAAGAGACAGGTCCTGGAAGTCCTCTCAGATGAGTTAAAGGTGGCCGTCGAGGCCATGGACATCAAAGACGGAAAGATCGTCTTCAAACAGCCCGGCGTGAATTTCCGAATGCTCCGCAGGCGATATATCCTTGAGCACAGGGGCTGGTCCAACCTGCCCGACGGGAATGATCTCTCCTTTGCGGAGGCGGCCCGGATCGCTTACCTGGCCAGGGGGACCATAATAGGCAAGGGCAAGTACAGGCCCAGATGGCTGGGAGGCACATACAAGGGCGCTGCCGTGGGGACCTCCCCTGCCTACGGATGTTCGGCACAGGTCGTTGAGGTCAGTGTGGATGAGGAGACCGGACAGATCACGATCGATAAAATAACCGATGCCCATGACTGCGGATTCGCTATAAACAAGACAAGCGTGGAGGGACAGATGCAGGGCGCAATCTCCATGGGGCTGGGCGAGGCCCTCTTTGAAGAGGTCAAATTTGACGAGAAGGGGAGGACCCTGAACCCCAACTTTGCCGAATATAAGATACCCACGGCCCTGGACATGCCCAATGTCACACCCATCATCGTGGAGAGCAACGAACCCTATGGTCCCTATGGTGCCAAGGAGGTGGGAGAGGGCGCGATAATGCCGACCATCCCGGCCATCCTGAACGCGATCTATGACGCGACAGGGATCCGTTTCCATGAACTGCCCATGATCCCCGAGAGGGTCTACTTGGCCATCAGGAAAAAGCTGGGGAATGACGAGGAGACCTAAGTCAGGCAGAAAAAGACCTAATAGACTTTCAGGTGTGCTGACCAAGGATCAAAAGGACCGCTTCAGCAGACAGTTGCTGATCCCTGAAATCGGTGAGTTTGGACAAGAGGAGCTGTCCGGATCCATGGTGATGATAGCCGGACTCGGGGGACTCGGTTCCATATCCTCCTATTATCTTGCGGCCGCTGGCGTGGGTCATCTAAAAATAATCGACCGGGATTGCGTCGCCCTCGACAACCTCAATCGTCAGATACTATACGGCACGGAGGAGATCGGCCGGCTAAAAATCGATACGGCTGTTAAAAAACTGCGCAACCTCAATCCCCAATGCCGGGTTGAGCCCCTTTATGCGGATATCCTTGAGGAACATGTCTTCGACTTTGCCGAAGGGTGCCAATTGATCATCGACGCCACGGACAATCTGCCGGCGCGCCAGGCCCTTAACCGGATCTGTCTGGAAAAGCAGATCCCATTCATCTATGGGGGAATAGACGGGTGGAACGGGATGGCAACAACGTTCATACCGGGAAAGACCGGCTGCCTCTCCTGCATCTTTCCATCTCAAGGGACGGACGAAAAGCACAAGCCGACCGGAGCGTTAGGTCCTGCAGCGGGCGTGATCGCCTCGATCCAGAGTCTTGAAGCCATCATGATCCTGATCGGGATGGAGTCCAGACTTGCGGGTCGTATGCTCAGATTCCTTGGACGTGAACTGGAATTAAGAGAGACCAGGATTGAAAGGAATCCGCTCTGTCCCCTTTGCGGTTCCAAATAGTGAGGGAAATCCAATGGGTTTTAAAATAGGGATCATTGTAAACGGCCTATCGGAAAAGGTGCCTGAAGGGGCAACCCTCGAAGACCTTGTCAAACTCTTTAATGAATTGGATCCTGACCTAATAGTGGAGCATAACGGCCGTTTTATATACCCCCATGAGTATGGCTCCACCAGTGTCTCTGAAAATGACAGAGTGGAATTCATTAATCCCAATCTGGGAGGTTGAGAATATAGGATGGGCAATAAATAAGGAGGGATCATGGAAAAATACAAGATGTGGATAGGAGGCAAATGGGTTAATGCGGTTTCAGGCAAGACCTACAGGGCCATCAATCCTGCCACGGAAGAGGAAATAGCCGAGATTCCCCTCGGTGACAGGGAGGATGTGGACAAGGCCGTCGAGGCGGCTAAAGGCGCTTTCCCCGCCTGGTCAAAAAGGACCCAGGCCGAGCGTTCGAGGACCGTGAGCAATATCGGGGAGGCGATCGCCGCCTATGGCGAAGAGTTTACGGCGATCAATATCCTTGATCACGGCACTCCCATATCCAGGGCCAGGTTTCAGGCCGTCCTCTGCAACCAGATGATGGAATACGCCGCCCAGGCGGGCAGAATCCTTATGGGGGATGTAATCCCCATTAGAGACGAGTCACTCGCCTATATCCGACGCGAGCCCAGGGGGGTATGCGCCCTCATCACCCCCTGGAATGTCCCCCTCATGATGATAGTGGACAAGCTGAGCTCCGCCCTTTCCGTGGGCAATACCTGCGTTGTCAAACCCCCGAGCATCGATTCCCTGGAGGCCCTTAAACTTGGAGAAATATTAGAGGGACTTGACCTGCTGCCCCCAGGCGCCGTCAACATCGTCACAGGTCCGGGCGGCACCGTGGGAGAGGCTCTGGCATCGCACCCGGGTGTGGATTTTATTTCTTTTACAGGGAGTTGTGAGACAGGCAAGCGCATCATGGAGCTCGCCAGCCCTACGGTGAAGCCTGTCCACCTGGAGCTTGGAGGAAAAAACCCCTTCATCGTCCTGGAAGATGCAGATCTTGAGGCCACCGTGGCAAAGGCCGTCATGGTCCAGTACGCCAATACCGGCATGGTATGCGCCTCGCCGGGCAGGTTCTACATCCATGAGAGCCTCCACAAGGAGTTTATCGAAAGGTTCATCGAGACCACAAGAAATACCGTTTTTGTCGGCGATCCTAAGGATGAAAAGACCACCATGGGACCCGTTGTGAGCGCAGAGCACCGGGACAAGGTGGAGAACTATATCAGGAAAGGGATTGAGGAAGGCGCCAGGCTGGTCTTAGGCGGCATCAAACCCATGGAGCCCCCGCTTGACAGGGGCTATTTTATACTGCCCACAATATTTACAGGGGTCAAGCAGGACATGACCATAGCCAGGGAGGAGATATTCGGCCCAGTGGCCTGCTTTATGGATCCCTTCTCATCCGATGAAGAGGTGATCGAACTGGCCAACGACAACACTTTCGGTCTCTCTGCCTCTGTCTGGACCAACAGCACCCGCAAATGGACAAAGTTTGCCAGGGAGCTGCGCGTCGGCACCCTGTGGGTGAATGACCACTTGACCGTCTATCCCGAGCTCCCCTGGGGCGGCACAAGGGAGAGCGGCTTTGGCAAGGAGAGCTCCTTTGAGGGGCTGAAGGAATACACCCAGCAGAAGCTGATAAACGTGGACCTGA
>CAZGIZ010000152.1:0-10752 GCA_964526655.1 uncultured Desulfobacteraceae bacterium
AAAGAGAGTAAAATATGAAAATAGATATTGATTCCTTGAATTATGATGAGCTTGTTGAATTGAACCACAAAATTGTTGAACGGCTTAAATTCTTAGATGCGATGCATATTCATAAAGAGATGTTGCAGTTCAGCCCAGGCGATCAAGTTAGCTTCGTGCCTCCCGGTAGAGAAAAGCAATTTGGAACGTTGGTTAAGTACAACAAGAAAACAGTCACTGTAATCACCGATTCAGGACAGAAGTGGAATGTTTCCCCTCATTTACTCAGGAAAGTAAAGAATGTGAAAGACAAAAAACAAGGGAAAATAATCGATCTATATAAGAAATGATTTCATAATCACCGCGTTCATGTGACGGCGAGGATCATGCCGCCCCACAGCTCTTCATTAGGGGCATGAGACGTAAAATAGGAGATAGAAGTAATGGGTAATACTTGGATTGTTGATTTGACTCACTTTCTTGACGAAAAGGGAACGATAGCACCACCGAAAGGTCCAGCAAGGCAATTGGCTGAATATATCACATCGATAATTAAAATGGCTTCGAGACCAGAGATCATCCCACCTCCAGAATATCAAGTTCGCTGTCGTCGTCGTCCCGGTCGAAGGCCGTGCACCGGAGTTATTGAAGTCGATTTAGACCCGGATACTGAAGACATTATCTGGTGGTGCCCAATCTGCCATGATAATGGGTATATTAGCAATTGGAAGGGCACGATGTGGGATCTTAGCAATGCTGAGGAGCTCCATTAATATTTACTATGCAAAAAATTAGGCCCGAACATCAGGCTGGACAATACACATGGAAAAAACGACCGCGCGAATGTCAGCGCGGGCATTCGGCTGATGGGAATTGAATTCAAGAAAGGGTCATAGATGTCCGACGAAACAAAGGTTTCTGACCAATCCGGTGTGGATAAGGGCTTAATCGCCATGTTCTTGAGGATGTCGCCCGAAGAGCGATTGCGGGCAAATGACGACGCTTTTCGTACAATTCTGGAGTTGAGAGATGCCTACAGGCGGCAGAAAACCGACGAGCGCAGGCCTAAGTGAAGTTCTGATGGGGCTGCTAGAGGCGGGGGTCGATTTTATTTTGGTCGGGGGGCTTGCAGCCGTTATCCAGGGAGCCCCGGTCACAACAATGGATGTGGACATCGTTCACAGCCGATCCCCTGAAAATATCGCCAGATTACTTACATTTCTTAAATCGGTTGAGGCTGTTCATCGTCGCTTTGACGATAAGCTGATAGAACCGAATGAGCGAGATCTATCGGGAAAGGGCCACATGCTCCTTACGACCCGGATCGGCCCGCTGGATGTATTGGCTGTTATTGAGGGTGGAAGGTCCTATGAGGACCTCCTGGAACACTCCGTGGACATTGATTTCAGGGGTCACACCCTACAGGTGCTTGATCTGAAGACTTTAATCGAGCTTAAGAAAGCTTCCACAGACTCCAAAGACAAACAGCGATTACCCGTGCTCAAAGAAACTCTGCGGCAATTGGAAGAGAAATATGGCCGCGGAGAGGACAAGGAAGATAGCGAAAACGAATAATATCGCCGAACAACGGCATGCCCAAGATTGCCACTCCGCTGGCACTTCGTGGCAACAGGTGATGCCCCCATGTTAAAGGCTAAAATGGAATAGCAATATTCATGCTATTCAGGTTGGAGTTCTCGTCTTCCCCGGTTGGGAACTTCCCAATAAAATTGCTGCATAATCTGCAACTTAGGGCGGACTGGCCTATCGCTCGCTTCGTTAGCTCTCGGCCATCCGGTTAATTTGCAGTTATTTGATTATTATCTTTTCAATGGAAAATTATGAGTGAAAATGTAATTGCTTTAATTTTTTCATTATGTTGGCTGGGAGCAGTCACCTTTGTATGGTATTTAATATTCTTTAAAGGGTATGCAAAAAAATGGGGAAGAGAAATAATTCAATTTCAAAAAAAATTGGGAATATATAATAAGTCATATGAATTAATGTTCCACCCGGTAGCCCTAAAAATTATTATTTCATTTTTTTTAGCTGTTGGCTTTTATACTGTATATTTAGCGATCATACTGTTTTTAGAATAAGGAATACTCAAAGAACATCAGACTTGACAAGGAAGCGCGAAAAATCCCAAGCACATATCAGCCCGGTTGTTCATTATGAGGCAAATTGACATGGAGAATTTTTCGTGAGTTTGACCACAAAAATGCAGGAACAAGGAGGGAAGCCTACCGGATTGTTTGGGCGAATTATTGGAAGATCCATGAATCTATTCCATGGAAACGTACATAAATGGGGGCTTCGAAAATGTTCAATTGGTGAAACCGACATTTGTCTCGACGTCGGGTGCGGGGGAGGGACGGTCGTTAGGGCAATGGCAAAAATAGCGGCAGGCGGAAAAATATTCGGGTTGGACCATTCGCCGGAAATGGTTGCTTTATCAAAAAGACTCAACAGCGACTTGATCGATAGGGAATTGGTTAGGATCGACCAAGGAACAGTGACTTCATTGCCCTACCAAGACAAGCAGTTCGATCTTGTGACGGCTTTTGAGACGATTCAATTTTGGCCGTATTTGGACAAAGACATTAAGGAGATAAAGAGGGTTCTTAAACCCACGGGTGTATTCATGATTGTAAACAGATATCCGCCGGAGAATTCAAAATGGTCCGATTTTCTTCAAATCAAGAACTCAAAGGAATACGACGTACTGTTACGATCGGCGGGTTTCAACAAAATAGATATAGACGATGAATCGAAGAATGGTTGGATTCGCATTTTGGCGGGTACGCATAACGACTAAACGCTTATAGCCTCATAACAAGTTTCACCGGATCGCATACGCTCCCGGTAAACTTGGCATTCGCTTCCAAAGGAGGGAAAACATGACCATTCAAGAAAATAAGAATATTGCCCGGCGTTTCATCCAGATTTGGGGTAAAGGAAACCTTGACATAATAGACGAGCTTGCCGCCCCTTCCATTTCCGTCCAGTATCCGGTGATGCCTCAAATTATTCGAGGAACACAAATGCTTCGGAAAGTCATGGAGGGTTTTCGGTCAGCCTTTCCTGATTCAGGTATTATCATTGAAGAAGAGATCGCCGAAGATGATAAGGTCGTCATACGTTGGAGCTTTTCAGGAACTCATCAGGGCAGTCTTTTGGGCATTCCTGCAACAGGTAAGAAAGTAAATTGGACCGGCATAACAATCTATCGGATTGTTGACGGAAAAGTCATGGAGGAAAAGGGTGAGGAAGACTTTCTCGGTTTTTTCCGTCAGATCGGGCTTGTTCCACAAGCACGATGAGACGCATAAGAGAGCAAGTGATTCCACCGGATCTGCGGGAAAGGACTTCCGCCTCCCGGCGGACTCTGTGTTATGATCACCAGAGGTGAGATATACAATGGGAATTGCTGAGAAATTTGTCAGGCAGTGTAGAAAACCCGAGGGCCTGTTGGGACGATTTGTGGGTAGACTCATGAACAGGGGCCACGCCAAAGTCCGGAGGTGGGGGCTCGGTCATGTCTCCGTGGAACATCATCCAACTGTCCTTGATATTGGTTGTGGCGGGGGCGCTGCTCTTTCGGAGATGGCTTTATTGTTCCCGGGCTCTAAACTTTACGGAATTGACTATTCCAAAGACATGGTCCTGTTGGCAGCAAAGGTAAACAAAAGGCTTATAAAAAAAGGCCGGATAGGAATCACACACGGAACCGTCTCATTCCTTCCCTTTTCCGGGAATATCTTCGACCTTGCGACTGCTTTTGAGGCTTATTATTTCTGGACTGATCTGATTCATGATCTGCAGGAGATTAGACGTGTCCTAAAGCCGGGAGGGACGCTTTTGATAGTTAATGAGGTCTATGAAGATAAAAGATTCCACGACCGAAACAAGAGGTGGGCGGCCTGGGCCGACATGCACCTCCACTCTCCAGAGGGTTACAGGGACCTTCTTATCGAATCAAGCTACTTAGAAATTGAGATCGATGAAATCCCGGAAAAGAATTGGATCGTTGCAAGCGGTAAAAAAGGCAACCTATAATTATGACAGCAAAGTTACGTCAAAAACCCGAATATTTTTCAATCGTTATTTCAAGATGTTAGGTGGTTATTAAATGACCGCGGCCGAAGTAATAGCGGATTCTGAGGTCGTCGTATTTGACCTCTTCCACACGCTCGTTAGTTTTAGGTCCGACGCGACTCCCGGACGTAAAACAAGTGAGATTCTTGGGATACCGGAAGATGACTGGAACAGGCTCCTTTGGGAATCCTCCGAACACAGGCTCAGGCACAACCATCAGGATGATATATCAATTATCCGGGAGTTGGCCCGTCTGCATGACCCGTCTCTATCGGATTCAAGAATTGAAGAGGCCTCTCGTGAACGAGCGGCACGCTTTCGCGACTGCCTGATAAAGCCGCCTGTTGAACGGGTTGATGTTATTCGCAGGCTCTATGAGAGAGGACACAGGATGATTCTTCTGAGCAATGCCGATGTGATGGAGAAAAGAGGATGGGACGAATCACCCTTTGCTCCCTTCTTCCTGGGCGCCGTGTTCAGTTGCGACACCGGGTATGTCAAACCGGAAGCTGAGGCATACGGGGCCGCTTTACGGGTTTCCATGTCAACCCCCAAGGGCGCTGTTTTTGTCGGTGACGGCGGCAGTGACGAGCTTCTGGGCGCCAAGGCCTGCGGAATCACCACCATCATGACTACAGAGATAATCGGGAAGTTATGGCCAGACCTGATTCCAAAGCGGGAGCCAAATGCGGATTACATCGTCGAATCGCTCAATGAATTGCTCTGAGGGGCATAAGGTAAAAGTGAATATGACCCTGAGATCAATATGTTTCGGGGGGAATTATTTGGGCTTAAAGGCGGTACTATTTTTTACACTTGCTGCGAGATTAATGGTAAAGAATAAAGGAGAAGCCGATTTTTAATATAAGGTCCAGTGTAAATCCATTGTTCCGCGAATATTTCATTAAAGGAGGATAATCAGCCATGGCAGGTGAAAATTGTTCAAAGTGCGCCTTTCGGGCAAAATACGATAACAATCCCAGATCAATCCTGGGTCGCATATGGAAGTGGCACGCGGGCTGGTGTCCGGGATGGAAGGCATACATGGGATCTCTTCCCGATGGAGAGAGGATAGAACTTGCAAAGAAATATGGTATAAAAAAATACCAGTGACCTGTTGCCTCGCTTATTCTGAAGGTAAATACACCGGCGATTTTCTCTCTTCAAGGTGATATCTACCTGCACAGTTGCATGTGAGCAAATATTAGGGATTTGCCTTGTACATAGCAAATTCCCAGGAGTTCATGGGCGTAACTCCCTAATATTTGATCACTAAAATGTACGGTGGAATTTTCAAAGAGATATCACCTTGAAGAGAGAAAATCACCTTACTATCCTCGCCCCCACCTCGCCATTGACCGATCTCATAGGGAGGATTTACAAAGAATTGATCCTCAGCATTCCAGAAGGGCCCGAAGGCAGTGTCGAACCTTGATTTTCTTGTGAATCAAAATGGGTTTGAATATAAAATAATATATTGTGAATTGATTGGAACCAAAATTGGAGCAGTTATTAAGGATTCCGGATCATGTTCGGGACCGTCATACATATTTATGGCCTGCCACGGGAAATAAGTACTGTCCGGGAGGCGGAGGTCGAGTTGAGGGAAGGGGCGGGAATGGCGGAAGTTATTGCCGCCCTCAGGGAAAAGATTCCCGAGCTCGAGGGTCCAGTGATTCGTGAAGGCCAGGCCAGGCTGATGGATTATTTCAAGTTCAATATCAACGGGCATTTCTATTTTGACGGCATGGATTTTGAGCTTCACAAAGGGGATCGAATCGCCCTCCTCATGCCTATTACGGGAGGATGAGAGAGTCAGAGATAAGGATACGGCTCAGGGCTTTCCTGAAATAGGCGCCAGTCCCGCCTCCATACGCGCGTCATTGATGTGAATCAGGATAGCCTCTTCCAGGGGCAGACAGGTAAAGCCGAAGTCCTTTTTTGCCCTCTCGGAGCTTACCAGCCAGGGCAGCCCGGCCTCTTTCCCGGCAAAGGGCGACGGCTTGTCGCTGTATTCTATCTTGGCATCGGGGATATATTTGAGGACGGCTTCGGCGGCTTGTTGGATGGTTGTGGGCGGGCCCCCGACATTATAGACAGAGTGGGGAGATGACTCCGCCTTCAGGAGGATCCTGGTGAATATGCCCAGGTCATCCGCGGAGACAAGGGAGTTCGGCTCCTCCACTTTCCAGGGAAAACTGTAGGGCTTCCCTACGGCCGTGAATGAAGGCAGGTCTGACCAGAACTGGGCCGGTGAGCGGCCCCCGTGGCCGTAACCGATGGTGGGACGAAGTCCCGTGAAATTCATGCCGTATTGCTCGGAATACTGGCCAGCTATTATCTCGGCGAAATATTTACAAACCGCGTAGGAGTGGCTGGGATACAACTGGTCGTCCTCTGTTACTTCCCTCTCGCCATATTTGCTCTGGGGGCCGTACACGGTCTCGGAGCTGGCATAGATAACGCGTTTTATCCCCATCAACTTTGCCGCCTCAAAGGCGTTGCACATGCCAAGGGCATTCACCTTTGTGCTTAGCCTCGGGTTCGTGTTTACTGCGGCCCCCATAAGAAAGGCCCAGTTGACCACCCGGTCGACCCTGTACAGGCTGATAGCGTTCAGTATATCCTCGAGTTCCGCCACGGTGCCCCGGACAAAGTGGAACCTTTCGGCCTGCTTTTCGATGGATTTCATGAACCATTCCGAGGGCGGAACCAGATCCATGGAGACCACACTGGTTATCTCCGGGTCCTGAAGCAGGTAATATATTGTCTTGCGGCCGAACAAACCGCTCCCTCCCATGATTAATGGAACCATAGTGACCTCCTTTGTTTTAGTGCCGTTCGATGAAACGCTTAAATCATCAAAGGAAATTATCTTCTTATAATATGGTTTATCCGGGTTTTCAAGCAAGTTATACAATCGCTTCGCGATTCCATAAAACGCGGCTTGTCTGCCTCTGGCAGACTTCGCCGCTCTAAAAAAGATAATTCCTAAGTTATCGAATTGTTCGCCAAATATGGATTTTTTACATATTCAAGAAGAGGCATTATTACCGGGCTCCTGCACATGGACAGTGAGAATAGACAAACCAGCCGTGCTGCAGGCTTACTTGTCCTCGGACTAAAAGGTTGAAAAACCTATTTCCTTAGAGCTATTATGGCTCACCTTTTTATTCCATAGACAGCTTACCACGGACAACTAACGACGGACGACGGACAATTAAAAAGAGGGCTTAAGAATAATTCATAAAGCTATGAAAAAAGGGGATTATCGATGCAAAAGAAACATGAACCGCTACTGGTCATTGATGGATTAGTAAACCTTATTCTGGGTCTCCTGCTTATCCTTTTTCCCTTTGGAGTTGCCGAGATATTGGGGGTTCCGGGGTCAGACCTGAATTTCTATCCGACCATTCTCGGTGCGGTAATCTTCGGAATCGGCGTTGCCCTTATTATCGAAAGGCTCGGCTACAAGGGAAATATTCGGGGCCTTGGTCTTGCAGGCGCGATCGCGATCAACTTCTGCGGAGCAACGGCCCTGCTTATATGGCTCTTAACCGGTGCCTTGAATCTGCCATTAAGGGGATGTATTGTCCTCTGGTCCATCGTTGTCCTTGTCTTTGCCATAGGCCTCGCCGAAGTCTTTGCCAAGGCATGGAAATATAAATAATCGACAACATCAGGGATTTAATCATCTTTTTATGCCGATCTCAGGAGATTTCCATATATCGGCCTGAAATAGGAACTGGGAGAAGAAATCAACCATGGAAAGTCCTGTTTCTCATATACACGGTGTATCCAGAGAGCTGAAGCTGTTCATCGCGGCGTCATTTATGATGGGTATGTCCTACAGCGTCTTTGATTCAATATTCAACAATTTCCTTAATGCATTCTTCAGTTTGAGCGGGTTTGAGAGGTCTTTTCTGGAGTTTCCCAGGGAGCTGCCTGGACTTCTCGTGGTCTTCATATCGGCGGGGCTCTGGTTTCTATGCAGCCGCAGGCTCGGGGCGATCTCCATGCTCATTGGATCGGTGGGCACGATCCTTATAGGCTTCTTTTCACCCAATTACACGATGATGTCCATATGGCTCTTTGTTTACAGCCTCGGTCAGCACCTCTTTATCCCCCTGTCATCAACCATAGGGATGGATCTCGCAAAGGAGGGCAGGGCCGGTCAGCGATTAGGGCAGCTAAATGCCGTCAGGAATTTCTCGGCCATCATAGGGAGCTTTATGGTCTTTGTGGGATTCAAATACCTGGGAATTACCTTCCATCATACGTTCCTTTTGGCGGCCTGTTCATTCGTGGTCGCGGCGATTCTCATGTTTTCCATGAAACCGGACAGGACCCATATGCCAGCGATGTATCTTAAATTACACCGGGAATACTCCCTATATTACACGCTGGCCGTGCTCTATGGCTCAAGGAAGCAGATTTTTCTCACCTTTGCCCCCTGGGTCCTGGTCACCATTTTCAATCAGCCCACCCAGATGCTCGCGAAGCTCATGACCCTTGGGGGGGTGATCGGTATCATATTCCAGCCCTTCTTGGGCAGGGCCATCGATACATTCGGCGAGCGCATCATCCTCATCTCGGAGGCCGTGCTCCTCGTCTTTGTGTGCCTGGGTTATGGTTTCGCCAGGTTCCTTTTCCCAGAAGGCGTAGCCTTCATCATCGTCTGCGTCTGTTTTCTCCTGGACCAGATGTTGATGTCGGTAAACATGGCGCGTTCCACCTATATGAAAAAGATCGCCCTTGATCCCTCCCACGTCCAGCCGGCCCTCACCAGCTCGGTCACCATAGACCATATATTTTCCATTTCCGTGGCCCTCATCGGAGGACTTATATGGAGCGCCTTCGGATTCCAGTATGTCTTCGTCATGGGTGCAATAATAGCCATCATCGATTTTTGGGCAGCCTTTCGGATTCGAAGAATATAGATCTGTCCCCGAATTTGGTTATTTTTATATTTATTCATTGATCATTGATCATTGATAATTGATAATAAAAAGGATTCCGCCGAACGCTGAAGGCTCCGTGGAGAGGCCAAAGAATGGATGAAGATGGAATTCAATAATCCAATCTTGCTATATAACCGCCGTACCCGACGACTGGAGACTGAAAAGGTCTATGGCCGCCGCGCCATGGATCTCTTCTACGGCCGTGCGTGGGGCCGGCGGATAACCAACTGGCTGTTGATCCGGCCCTGGATATCGAAAATCTACGGCCGGATCCAGAACCATCCATGGAGCTGTCGGCTGATCGATCCCTTCATTAATGAACAAGGGATCGACATCTCGGAAGTGGTTATACCTCCTCAAGGCTTTCGCTCATTCAACGATTTCTTTACCAGAAAACTCAGGCCCGAGGCCCGGCCCGTTGATTCGGATCCGCTAACCCTGATCGCGCCGTCGGACAGCCGGCTGCAACTATTTGATGTTGATAGTGACGCGTCCCTGAAGGTAAAGGGGGCCGCCATGACCCTGACGCGCCTATTGGATATGAAGCGGCTGGACATGCGTTTCAGGGGCGGATTATGCCTCTGTTTCCGCCTTGCGCCCTGCGATTATCACCGGTTCGTGTATGTGGACGAAGGGATCCAGAACAGGGTAAACACAGTCAAGGGGTCATTGCATTCGGTAAACCCCCTTGCGTTGCGCCACAAGCCAGATATCCACTGCACAAACTTAAGGCAGTGGTGTCTGATACAGAGCGTCCATTTCGGCGCCCTTATCCAGGTTGATGTCGGCGCCATGCTGGTGGGCTCCATTATCCAGCACCAACCCGAGGGGGGGCCGTGCAGGCGGGGGCAGGAAAAGGGCCTTTTCCAGTTCGGTGGCTCCACCGTGCTGCTCATCCTGGCGCCCGGCAAGGTCGTCATAGATCAGGACATCCGGGAGTATTCACAGAAGGGGATTGAGACATTGGTACATTATGGCGAGGCTATTGGGCATAAGATGGATTGATGATTACTCGTTTATAACTGATAACCGATAATTGCTCATTTCCCTCTCTGTTCTCTCATCTGCCTTCTGAAGGTTTTCCTTGCGCCCTATGCCTATTGGCCAGCCATAGCCTCAGCGACGGCGGCTACACCAAATACGATTTTTATTGCATTTATTAATTCCACATGCTAAATTATATAAAATTGAGCAAAACTATATTAAATTGGAATGCTTTCCTGAAGAACTCAATTTACCTTCTATACTTTGGAGGTTCAGGATGGTCTGATAAACAGCCCCCTTCTCTTAACTTGAGAACGGGTTTTTTTATTAAACTTCGAAGTTCAAAATTGAATTGCATGCGTAAAATTCAGACCGCTTTCCTTTTAATGAAATACCCCGCCGCGGAATAGGAGATTGCAATAGGAATATCAATAATTGCTCTAGTGGGCGGGAAATTAGACACTTGTCTACCTATGCGGATTTAAGATACAGCCCAGTTGTTTTTAAACAGCAATTTAGATACTAGATCCTGAACGTAATATGTAATAAGTGAGCTGTACTGAATATGTAATAGGCGCGTAGTTTATTAATACCTGTTCGGTCTGAAGCTCTAAGGAAAATGGTATAATGTTCGCTTCCATTACAAATACCGTTACAGGGAATATGGGTGCTATTCCTACTTCATGAAGCAGCATTGCCAATCAGATCTGCTTTTGCTAGTTACCGAATC
>CAZGIZ010000153.1:0-10730 GCA_964526655.1 uncultured Desulfobacteraceae bacterium
TGTATTTGCCACCCGTTCGGAGAGGAGACCCAATCCCGTTGCACTGACGGTCGTGCCCGTGTTAAACATCGATCATGAGGGGGGCGTTATTGATATCCCTTTTATCGATGCGAAGGACAACAGCCCCATTATAGACATCAAGCCCTATCACCCGGCCACGGATCGCGTCAAGGAGGTCTCTGTGCCGGGATGGTGCGATCACTGGCCCCAGTGGTATGAGGACTCGGCCAGGTTTGACTGGGAGAGCGAGTTCGTGACCCCGGGCGGGTAGATATTATCTTGAAGAGGGATAGACACGGCCAGACTATTATCTCCCAGGCAGGGCCTATGGACTCTGATCTCGCCCAGAGGGCAAGCTTTCATCCATTAGAACAAAGCCATTCAGGGTAGTGAAGGAGAGGCGCCATGAGATTCAAGGAACCAAAGATTGTGGAACTGGACCGTATTATCCTTGCCGGCTTAAATTTTTTCGGTGAACCCTTTACCACCAGCGCTGAATGGACCGAGGAAAATGAGATCGGCAGGACCTGGAAGCGCTTCATGGAATATATTGGAAAAAACCAAGAGGGGATGAAGGGCCTCTTTAAAAACGAGGTCGCCTATGAGGTCCACCTCTGGAACGAGGAGACCGCTGCCAGGGGAAACTTCGATGTGTTTGTGGGTATGGAAATAGATACACCATCAGCGGCCCCCTATGACCTCTTAGTGCGTATTCTTCCCCCCTGCAGATACGCGGTATTTACCCTTAGGGGTGACGAGATCTCATCCGACTGGCACAGACCCATGTACCTGGAATGGCTTCCAGGGTCCGGGTACAGGGATGCCTACAATTACCAATTCCAGTACCTTGACCACCGTTTCAAGGGTGCTGACAGGCTGGATGAATCGGAGCTGGATGTCTATATCCCCATAATAAAAAAGTAGGATGGGATCATTGCCGATATCCATCGAAGAAACCCCGATAAGGGCCGTGGCCAGGGCAATCGACTTTATTGAAGACTCCCTTAAAGAAGAGATAGGGATCGCGGACGCGGCTTACGCGGCCTCCTATTCCCTATACCACTTCTGCAGGCTCTTCAACCGGTACGTACACCACAGCCCCTATGACTACCTTATCCGCCGGCGTTTGACCGAGGCGGCCCTGGAACTAAAGGAGACAGACAGGAAGATTATCGACATCGCCTTCGACTATCAGTTCAACAGCCATGAGGCCTTTTGCCGGGCCTTTAAAAGATTTACGGGCATGCAGCCCAAGGAATGGAGGAAAAAAGGGATTCGGGACGATCGGTTTGTCTTGTCCAGGCGCACAATTGAGCACCTTGAGCTGATTGGCGGTAATATCCTTACGAGACCCAGACTTACGGAGCGCAAAGATTCTTTCTTGGCGGGAATCTCCTCCCTGATGGGGGCATCTGGTGAATACGATAGATCGATCTGGCAGAAACTCGAGAGAGAGCTTGCCTCTATCAGAAATAGGACGAAGCCCACATCCTTCTATGGCATACGAACCCGCCAGGATGAGAGGGAGAGGGACAGTACATATTATACGGCGGCCGTAGAGGTAGAGACCCTGGAAGGTATCAGTCCGGTAATGACTATTAGAATCATCCCTGCCTGCACCTGCTTGGTCTTTGACACCTCCGGGCCCCTCCGGCCCGCTCTTGACTATATTTATCAGACCCACATGCCGAAATTGGGCATGCGTCCGGCCTATCCCCTGGAGATCGAAGTAATGGGAGAGGATTGGAGGCGGGGCAGCCCGGAAGGTGCGCGACGAGAATTCCTGATCCCTGTCGGATAGCCACTGATTGAATGCAACGGGTATTTCTCAGAAGAAATCGGCTAAGACCCATGAAGTGACCCGGTGCCGTGTTTCTCTTTCATTTCACGGATAACCGCATCGTGTCTGTCACGGGTAACACCGAGCAGGGGAAAGACATGGGCCGCGGCCTCCAGGAACTGGCCGAAGAGCATGTCCCTCCCGTCCACATAGTCCAGACCTCTCCTCAGGGCCAGATCCTTCAGATCCGCCTTGGGGCCGTATTTTGTCTCGGCAAGCAATACCCCTTCCTTCAGATAGGTCTCATTGCCGGAATGGATGGGGCACCCCTCGGCGACGGTGCTGATCACCACATCCGCCTCGCCTAAGAATTGGGCCAGCCTCTCAAAACCGGTCCATCGAATATCACTCCCGGATTCTTTGAACTGATCCAGGAGCCTGCCAAGACCCTCGGCCCTGGAGACTGTCCTGTTCATGATAGTCAGGTCGCACCCCGCCCTGACAAATTCATAGCCTATTGACGCGGCCGATCCGCCTGCGCCCAGGATAAGGACTCTCTTGCCCCCTGATTGGATTTTATCATTGACCGCCCCGAACATCCCGATGCCGTCCGTATTGAGGGCTATGAGTTCTTTTTGGGATGAATCCAGGATAATATGGTTTACCGTCTCCGTGTGCACGGCCTGATCAGACCACTTGATTGGAAGGCCCATATAATCGAGGGCCTGAAAGGCGTCATGCTTGTAGGGATCGGTTATGGTGAGGTCCAGCATGCCCTGGACGTCAAGCATGACCTCCAGGAATTCCTTGAAATCTCCCTCAATGGGGAGGTCAAGACCGAAGAACACGCCTTTTATTCCGAGCTTCCTGAAATAACTGTTCCACAACCTGGGGCTCTCTGAATAGGTCGAGGGCCGCCTGCCGCCCACTATGCCGCTGATACGCCATGATTCAAAATAGGCGAGATCCCTAACCCGAAAAGACGGGCTCTCCCCCGCAGACCCATGACCTGCGGACAGGGGGCGGACCTCCTCCATGTCCTCGAAAAAAGGCTCCCTGAAGAGTCTGAGGTCATTGGAGAGATCTTTTTGAATTTGGTCTAATTTGGACATCGATGAATATCATAATCCTGAATGGGGGATGAGAGGTCATTCACGTGGGTCGTTAGATTCTCCTCTATGACCCCGTAATCAAAAGGGTCTTCCCGCCTGTGATATTCCATCAGGGGGTTTATCTCTTCCTCTTCCATAAAGGCAAGAAAGGGGTGCGGCTCTGATGGAGAGACAAGGAAGGGCCTTATAAGGTCATCGGGTCCCAGGGGAATATCACCCCCGGGGGATGAAAAAAGATATCTGACCAGCATAGCATCCGCTTCAGTTATCTTCAGGGCCCATATTCCTGAGGGCCTCCTGGGCCAACTCCCCCACGGTCCGGCTCTCCATTGATCCATTTCGATAGAGGTGGATGGAGGCGCCATCATCCACCAGCCCGGAGAGGTCATCCCTGGCCTCCTGGGCCATCAGGCGGCCCAGGAGCAGGGCCGCCTGGCCGCGGACCTCAGGGTTTCTGTCCCGGAGCATGGGGATAAAATCCATTGCATACCTTCCTATGTCTTCAGGCCTTTCCAGGGCTATCTGCCCAAGGGCGGCAAGGACCTCCGGCAGGAGCTCCTTATCGGCTGTCAGCCCGTAGAGCTGGGGGATATAACCCGTGAACAGTCCCGGATTGTGGCGGATGATCTCTCCAATGGCGCCTATATAGCCCCAGCTTGAGGCGGCTGTGTCGCACAGGGCCGTGAAAAGCCCATGGAGCCTCCGGGAGATCATGCCCGGATCTCTCCGGGCTATGAGGGTGAAACTCCTCCCCATTGCCTCCGCGGCGCGGAACCGGATCAGGGGATCAACTGAATAGAGGAGCCGCTGCAGGTCCCTGATTATCCTTGAATCCCTTTCAGCCAGATCAAGGAGGCTGTCCATCTGATAGTCCTTCACCATTTTCTCGATCTCTTTCCTTGTGAAGGTCTTGTTCCCCCTCTTTATGGAGGAGGGGGCCATCTGGATCGGGATGGTCTTTTCCGGGGGCCGGCTCCCTTCCTCTCCGGCATATCCAAGGATTTCATGCTGCGGTCTTACAAAATAGAGGACCCCGTTTATGCGCCTCCCCTCATATATGCCCCCGTGTATGATAAGATGGGTCTCAAGGTCGTAATGCACGACCTCTTTTTCCAGGTAGTCCTTTTCAGGGAGCAGGTCAAAGGCCAGATCATAATCGCCATCGCAGGCCGCGACAAGGGCCTCGATCATGGCCGCCCCGAGGTTATGCCCTGTGACGTCACAGGCATACACCGCTCCGCATGAACATGCACCCAGGGGCATCTCGGCAGGAATCCGGTTATCCGTATCCCCGGGCTTTTTGATGGCCGTCCCGCAAAAGGGGCATGAGGGCCTTTCAATAATATCTCTGCCTGTAAATCTCCCTTCCATTTCTCTTATCCGGCTTAGAGGTCCAGGTCCATGCCGGCCCCGTCCTCGTCATAGGTGATCTCCACAATATCAAAACCGGAACCCGCCGACCTGAACTGGATATTCCAGTTCCTGTACTGTTTGCCGGCAAACTCACAGTTCAATGTCCCTATCCTGGCGTCCAATCTCCTGAGTTTCGGTGCCACCTCCTCAAAAAAGCGGCAGGTAATGAACTCCCTGTCATCGTCATCAAGTTCATGGACCAGGTGATCCGGCCCTTTAATATCATTCATCATTTTGCTTTATGGTCTTTATTTTTTACCTTTGGTTGCGGCCTGAGGCCCGCATTAGGGATAATGCGGAATTTAAAAGGAAAGGGCAGGGCCTTCATTTTGTCGGCCCGGGGAGATCAAGGGTCATACACTTGTTGACGGGCCCGCAGGATTTTGTCGTGATTTTAGGGGTCTTACCACCAGGTCCCGCTCCCATCGCATAATTGGTTCTGCTGACCACCCTCTCTAACGACTCTGAATTGCAATTGGGGCAGGCTATTTCCACTTTTTCATGGGAATTAATGAAAAGCTTTTCAAAGGTGTCTCCACACTCAAGGCACCTGAACTCGAATATCGGCATAGGGACTCTCCTGAATATTATCTTTTCACGACCTTGTGATTGTCGTAATATGTGACATATGTGACTATAGACATTAAAATTAATAAAGTCAATTAACACGCAGATCCCTGATTCACCATCAAGGCATCGTAAAAATGATTCTTTCGTTCCATCCCTGTATAGACGCCGACCGGCAGATTATCCTTGGTGATCGCGGCCTGAGTTCGGAAGATCTCTCCCTGATCAGGCAGGCGGGGGCCATCGTCCTTCCCCAGAGTTGTTCCCATGAAATCTACAGGGCCTGCAGGACTTCTTCGGCCTACCTCTTCCCGGATTATGAAGCGAGGTTTGCCTATCCAGGGAAGGTGGGACAGAGCCGTTTATTTTCAGAAGCGGGTTTTTCTCACCCGGAGACCTTGATTTGGAACACGGTGGAGGAATTTCAAAGGGCTTGTAACGGCTCCTATCCTCATGAAATGCCCTTTTTGTTGAAAGCGGACAGGGGTCACGAGGCCGCCGGCGTGTACATTATCGAAGACACCTCTACATTGGAGGAGGCCCTGAAAAACCTCAGGGATATGGAAAGATCCGGATCAAAATCGTTTATCTCACAAGAACTGATACCCACGGCCGGCAACGTGCTGCGGGTCGTAATACTCGGCGGCAGGGCCGTTTCCTACTGGAAGAGGCCCCAAAACCCGGACCAGATTATCACCAGCCTTGGAAAAGGCGCTAAAATCGACAGGGATTGGAGAATAGATCTACAGGAAAAGGGGATAATTCAGGCCCGGGGACTCTCCGCCTTCACGGGCATAAACCTTGCCGCCGTGGATTTTATATTCCCCTCAAATCTCCCGGGCCCGGATCCGCTATTCCTTGAAATCAATTACTATTTTGGGAGACGGGGTCTTGGCGGCTCCTTCCGCTATTACTCCTTACTCTTTGAGGCGGTCAGGGACTGGCTCTCGGGAAAGGGTCTTGATCCCGAAGCCATAAGACTGGCATGAAAAAAAGGGTGCCTGGACCACGGACAACTGACAACAGACGACGGGCGATCCCTAAAAATAGGTCTGATTCTTTAAGATTATGTCAACCCTGCGGTTCTTACTCCTCCCTTCCGGCAGGTCATTGGACGCCATGGGCTTGATGTCGCCGTATCCCGTGAGGGCGATACATTCCGGATCAATATCCTCAAATCCCACCAATTGATCCCTCACGCTGAAGGCCCTTGCTATCGCGAGGTCCTCATTTGACCCATGATAGGCGTTTTTTATAGGAATGTTGTCCGTGTGACCGTCAATGTATGCCTGATAACCGGTAATTGAGATGAACCGGGCAATCTTATCTAAAACAGGTTTTATTTCTTGCCTGATCTCAATACTGCCGGGAGAAAAAAGGAGACTGTCTCCGAATGCAAGTTTGATCCCGTCGGACACGGGCAGAATCAACAGGTTATTGCCAAAATCCCCCAAATCCTGGGTATCTGGGCCTGCTTCCCCCAGTTCCGGCTGATCGCCTACGATAACCCTTCCCCCAAGGGATTTATGGAGGCCTTCGATCAGGACCTCCATCGGCCTGGCAATCTCCCTGTATTCCTTAAAGGAGAGGATCCCAGAGCTGCCCCCGAAATTTTGGAAGGCGATCTTCAGCTTTTGATCGTCCATGGAGGACATGGAAAAAATGAGCACAAAGAATGTAAGCAGGAGGGTGATGAGATCCGAAAAGGTCAGCATCCATTGGTTAGGTGACAGTCCTTCACTCTTCTTGCCCTTTTTTTTGCCTGATTCGGGTTTACTCATCGCGGGCGCCCTTTATCTTGAATAAGAAACCCTTAAAATCCAGGATCCTATCCCTCAGCCTGTCCACCCTCAATCGATAGGGGATCTCCTCTTTCTTTCCCACTATGATGTCCACTTTGCCCTCCCAGGCCCTTTTCCCTGTTTGATTCGCCTCTTCCTCGGGGGGAGGTCCGCAGAACCCGTGGGCCACTAATCTGCTGGCCGGTATCATCCCCTTTTCCAGAAAAAAATGGAGTATTGCCAGGGCCCTCTCGGTCGATAGATAGAGGGCCGCGTGAACCGGGTCAGGGTCAAATACTGTCTCCCCTTTATCAGCATATCCCCTGATCTCAACAAGACCCTTACTGTCCTTTAAGAATTCGGAAAGGTCCATGAGGAATTTGGTGCTTTCCCTGGAAATGGTGCTGGATCCCTTTGCAAAGAGAATCCTGTCCCCAAGGGTGAGGACTATTTTTTCAGGCACCCTCCTTATCTCCACGTCAGAGCTCAACCCGTTTGAAGCGGCGATATTCTGGAGGGCTTCCACCTTGATATCTTCCTTGTATATTGGAGAGTCAGGCATGGTGATGTCCATCCCCTCTTTGGTGCCGATGGCGGAGAGCCCTCCGGAATGAAATCCAAAGGATCCGAAAAGGGAATTGAGCGCGGCATGTTTTTTATGTTCTTCAGTTGTTGCAAGATTCACAAGGACAATGAAAAAGGCGAGAAGAAGGATCATCAGATTTGTGAAAATAACAAGAGAAGACTCGTTACTGACCGTAGTGGCTTGCTTTTTTTTCTTCATAATTGTATTTCTGTGAAAATACCTGTACGGATCATGACCTTTTTGGGATCATTATCTCCCTCACCCTGGGATCAGGCGAACCACTTTTCATTCACCTCTCGAGGCTGTTTGATATCTAAACGAAGATTAATAATGGTCTTGATCTAATAGTTCGCTTAATTTATACTGCTTGGACATTTTAGAATTTAATAAAAATAGCATTAAAAAGATCTATTACACCCAACATGATTTTATGCAACAATTATGCCATGGCCCAATCGCTTAAACACCTTAAATCTCAATAAATTATGAAAAAAAAGGTCGTGATTATTTTTGTTTTACTTGCGGGGCTTTCGGGGCTCTTTTTGGGCATGATGAGAGAGAATAACGGCCTTTTCATCTCTGGCGTCATTTTAGTCGTTGGGGGATATATCCTCATCCGGAAGAGGCTGAAGGCATCGGTGCAAAAAATGGAGTAAAAATGAAAGGACCTTATTTTGTGATTATCCCGGTCACGGGTGGTATTAATCGAGCACTCCCCAGGACAACCCTTTCAGACCTTTGATCTCCGGCCTCAAGGAGTCTTAATCCCAGTTCTCTCCCCTTAGACAGGCCTTCATCAATATCTGTCTTGTTAATAAAAGGGATAATCCTGGCATCGGCCGGACTCCCGTGAGTGATGCCGGAGTGGTGGGTCATCAATGTGGTGATGGTATCCAGGGACACGACCTCACCAGGGGCCGTGCCCGTTAATTCCGCCGCGATCTTTGACCGGAACACGTACTCTTCTTCCAGTCTGCAACCCAGGGCATCAATCCCGACGATGGGTATCACCAGGGAGGTTTTTAAAGGAATTACTGGTTCGAACCTTATGTCCGGGGCCTTGAGGGCCCTTTTTGCGGCCCCGTCCGCCTCCACAATCGTGTAACACACAGGACCCAGCCTGCTCAACCTTGAAACCAGCTCCGGATCAAATCCCTTCAGCTTGCCGGAGGCCTCTATTTTTTCGGAGGCAAGGGTAAGGTGACTCAACTCTTTTCCCCTCTCCAGGATAAAGTCATTTATGTCTTCCTCATTATCGGAGATCAGGACATGGGGGGACTCTGCCGGGGAGGGGTGGAAGATCTTTGTGGTGGTTGTGGTTATTACAAGCCCCTCCTGCGATGCCAGTTCCCTGGCCATGGCAAACATGAGCGTGGTCTTGCCCCCAGCCCCCACAAGGCAGATCAGCTCGCCGGGCCTGATACCAAAGGCCTCTTTTATTGTTTTTATGTTATTATCTATGTGAGCCAATTTTCTTTAACGGTATCTTCTCCCAACAAGTTGGGAGAAAGTGGCCAAGGGTTCGAGGATTCAAGGATATAAGTGTTTGTTTTTTTAATCATTCCGCTTGAATCCCCGAATCCTTGAACCATTGTCGAAGATCCCGAAGGTTTTTACGGGAAATCCTTATCATCATCATCGACCAACCCGGCCCCCCTAAAAAACTCACTCGGGGAGTGGATTCTCTCGGAAATGGTCCTTTATGATAGTCAACTATTGAACCGGGACAGGATGGCCTCCATGACACCGCCCCCTATGGCCATGGTCTTGTCAGAGACCGTGTAGCAGTGTCCCTTTACTCCCCTGGGATCAATGTCCCCCAGCTTCATCCCCTCATGGACAATGGTTCCATCCCTTATCAGACCCCTCATAACCCCGCCTATCAGTGCCTTGACCGGAAGATCATCTACAAGTGCGACCGTCTCTCCTGCCTTGACGTCTTCTCCAATAGCCTTTAGCGCCCTGAGACGACCCTCACCTGGGCTCCGGAAGACCCTGTCAGCCCCATGTCCCGCGATCACGCCAGGGATGCCCGTGTCTTTTTCCGCTTCACCATTTTGTATTACCCTGCCCAGGTTGTGCCCGCGGTTGCTCTCCACAATTAGGTGGACGTCCTTCCCGGCAGAGAAACCGGGGCCTATGCCGATAACCAGGGAGGCGTCCGTGATCTTAGTGCCCAGGTTCCTCTTGGCCATTACGGCGTCCACGACCACTACAGGGCCTAAGAAACCTATCACCCCGGCATCGGGATCGACCATCACAGGTATCTGACCGGCCTCCCATGTCCCGTGAATCTCTTCGAAGGACTCCACAAGCCTCCCCGTCACCCCCTCCACTTTCTTTGCCCCCTCGTGGACGGCCTCGCAAAAGGATACCTCCCTCCTCACGGCCAACGGGTTGGATATTTCTGTCATGCAGATCCGCCTGAAATTGGATTTGAACAGCCTGAAGGCAATGCCGCTTGCCATCTCTCCCGCGCCGCGAATAACTATCTTAATTTGACTCAGATTCATGTGCGATACACCCTCCCTGAAAAGATGTTCCCCAGAACTACTATTTCATAGTATAAATCCTGCGAAATTTCATTAAAAGAATGATATTTTGAGGTTAAGGACTATTGGGCTGAACTAAATAGGGGAAGGAATCCTTGAAAATCTGAAAAAGCGCCAGGTCAAGGCATCCAAAGGATGTTTCTCAACTTGTCGAAATCATGGGCCTCGACTTGAGGTGAGATATTTGTGATGATCTTTAAGAGTATCTGGAGGTGATTATGAAAAAACTCAGCGCCAAGGGGCAAAAATGGATTAAGGGTTTTCACGTTCTATTCGGCTGCGTTTGGGTGGGATCGGCCTTGAATCTTGCCATTATACAATTTTTTAAAGGCCCCCCGTCCGAGGGCATGGAGCTCTACGGGATCATGTCGATTATGCAGTTTATTGACTACTGTGTCCTGGTTCCCGGTGCCATCGGCATACTGCTGACTGCCCTGATATATTCGATCTGGACGAATTGGGGCTGGTTCAAGCACGGATGGATAACAGTAAAGTGGATTATCTGCCTGTACGGTATTATATTTGGTTCCTATCCCCTCGGGCCGTGGCAGAATGCTATGACGCGTATCTCAAGGGAAAAGGGGCTCGCCGCGCTTCTGGATCCCACCTATCTCCACAACAGAAATATGCTCTATATTTTCGGCACCTTTCAGGCTGCAACCCTTGTCTTCGCCGTTTTTCTTTCGGTTTTAAAACCCTGGGGAAAAAGAAAAGGAACGCACACCCCTTGAGGATCGACAATCGAAATCCTTGATCTGACTATCCTTTACATATCATTCAACCAATCTCTCTCCAATGTTTGTCAATGAAATTGTTAAAGGATTGTCCCCCTCCAGAGAGAATTGATTTTTATATTCTGCTTGACAGGAATTTAAAATGATAAATTCAAGGTTTTGGATATTTTTTCCGATACTGATGTTGAAAAGGATTATTTGATAA
>CAZGIZ010000154.1:0-1270 GCA_964526655.1 uncultured Desulfobacteraceae bacterium
CGGCCGCCGAGACGATTCTGGACCGCGCCAATGTCCTTGGGTTTCAAAACGGCTTCTTCCTGGCAGGCGTCATCATCCTCCTGAGCGTGCCCCTGTGCCTGCTGTTGGACGGGCGGAAGCACCACCACATCGCACCTCAAAATCCTCACTGAGAGATCCGAATTCCTTAATCATAAATGTCCATGGTGAAAGTATTTTATTGACAGATCGAATTAACCAATTAACGATAGATTGAAGTTAATGCTGAGCTGGATTTGAACATGACTGATATTCCCACAATTCTCAAGGCCCCGGCAGATGAGTCTCGTCTAGGGATCTGCCTGTACTGCCTACTGCCGCATGGACATTCAGATTCACATGCACCCGCCGCACACAGGGCCCATGACTTTCGAAGATGACAAGGTTCTGATCGATCGATTCAAGAAAGGAGACTCCTTAGCCTTTGAGGAGTTAGTCCATCAATATCAGGACAGAATATATAATCTCTGTCGCTATATGCTTCGGGATACCCGGAATGCCCAAGACGCCGCCCAGGATGCCTTCTTGAAGGCATACAAGGGATTGAAAGACTTCAGGCCGGACTCGTCCCTTTACACATGGATTTACCGGATCGCCGTAACAACCTGTTTAGATTACAAAAGAAAATCGCGACGGGAGTCGCTCAGAAATGAGCCTCTTACGGAAGACCTGCCGTCCGATGAACGTTCGCCCCATCAGGTTTATGAGTCAAGAAAGGTTACCGAGTCCATACAGGCAGCCCTGGAAAAACTGCCCAAAAAGCTGAGTACAGTCATTGTCTTGCGGGAGATCGAGGAGCTTTCCTACGAAGAAATCGCCGAGGTTTTGCAGATCTCCATCGGCACGGTCAAATCGCGCATAGCGAGGTCGCGGGAGCAGCTCCGGCGAATTCTGTTAAAAAGCTGATTAATTTATTTTGGAACAAAATCGACCACCAAATCGTTTAACAGAGAAAGGGCGGAAGAAATGAAATGCAGGCACATTAAAAAAATGATCTCCCCATATATGGACGACGCCTTGAGTCCGGAAGAGAAAAAGGGTTTCGAGGCGCACGTAAGGAGTTGCGCATCCTGCGGGGAAGCGCTGGAAGAGACCCTGGCTCTCCACGGGCTGCTTGCCTCTGCGCAGAGGTTTCCCGCACCTTACGGTTTTTCCACGAGGGTCCTGGCCAACCTTGAGGACAAGGAAGGATCGCGCGGCAGGGTCATTTTTGGCTTCAGGCCACTATTCCTCAGGGCTGCACAGGTGGCTT
>CAZGIZ010000154.1:1280-4911 GCA_964526655.1 uncultured Desulfobacteraceae bacterium
CACTCGTGGTCATGTCCATAGGCATCGTATCAGGGGGGCTTCTCTTAGGGGAAAGGACAAAGGATCTTGGTCAGAGGGCCGTGGAGGATACCTTTTCACTCGACCTGTTTCAGCCCACGCCCCCCGGTTCCATAGGCGGGATCTATAACAGTCTCATGAGGCAGAGCCATGAAGGATAACCTTTTAAAATACCTGTTCATCCTGTCCCTGCTCCTTAACTTTTCGCTCCTTGGCGCCGCGGGATATACCTATTACCAACAGAACCGGTATGGCGAACCCTTCGGTCACAATGCCCCGGGAGGCGTTCCGGAGTGCTCCTCGATCCATCCCTATCTCTTTGAGGTACTCTCCCTCAACCCGGAGCAGAGAAAGCTCTTCGAGCAGAAGGCCACGCATTTCCACGAGGCCCTTGACAGGAAGGGAGAAGAGGTTGACCGGCTCAGGGGGTCGCTCTTTAGTATCCTGAGGACCGCTCATCCGGACGGCGGGGACATCGAGAAGACCATAGCCGAAATTAACACAATCCAGGAAGATATGCAGAAAATGACCGTTGCCCATATGCTCGACTTTAAATCCATGCTGGACAGGGACCAGCAGAGGAAGTTCTTCGACCTGATCCAGGGGGCCATGGGGGGAGGGCAGGAGATCAAGTGTCCCTGAGGAGATAATAAAATGAACCTGCGTTATTTGAAAAATGAGCTTTATCACCAGAGACGGAGGACCCTGGCCGCGGTCATAGGCCTCTCAATAGGCATCGCGCTCCTGATCATCCTCAATGCCCTGTCCATGGCCTATCGACGGGCGGCACGCGTTCCGCTCCAGGAGATCGGCGCGGATATAACGGTGCAGAGGTCCGGGAATGTCCCGAGGGATCTGACGGGGGCCGTTTTTCCCTGTTCCGCGGTGACCATTCGAGATGAAGAGGTGCAAAGGATCCGGACACTGCCCGGGGTACGCGGATTGGGCAGGGCCGTGCTCCTATGGGTCTTCGATCCCGACAGGGCGTGGATTGTCCTTGGGATTGAGCAGCGGAATCCCGTCGGTCCCTCCATTCTTCGCAATTCTGTCATAGAGGGGCGTTTTCTCCAGGAGGGCAGGAGGGAAGCCCTCATCGAGGTCTCCTATGCCCGCCAGTACGGGATCAAGGTGGGAGACACCATATCAATGGCAAAGAGAGAATATCCGGTCGTAGGCCTGATAGATGCCTCGCGGGCGGCAAAGATCGCGGTGGCTAATGTCTACCTGCCCTTGGCTGAGGCACAGAGGCTTGCGGCCTCCTCGGGCCAGGTGCAGGCGGTCTCCCCCTTCAACCCGGCCGATGTCAACCTGATCTTTATAAAGGCGGAGCAGGGGAAAATACCCGAATTGTCCTCGGCCCTGAGGACCATGATGGGGAAAAACGCGAACATAGGCAGTCCCGATTCTTTTCTCAAGCTCCTGGGCAGCCTGTTTGCCCTCTCGGACAAGTTCACCATCGCCGCCTCCCTGATCGCCGTCCTTGTCGCCGTCCTCATCGCCTTCAAGACCATGGCGGGCAACATTGCCGAACGGGCGAGGGAGATAGGGGTCCTCAAGGCCGTTGGCTGGATTAACCGCAACGTTGTGGCACAGCTCCTGGCAGAATCCGTGGCCGAATGTGTCATGGCGGGTATTCTCGGGCTGATTATCGCCCTTGCAGCGGCCTATGGCTTGAGCTTCCTCAAGGTCAATATCCCCATACCCTGGGAGATGAGCCCCAGGCCTCACTTCCTGCCGGGCGGGGGGGACCAGATCTTCAAGACCCTCAGGCTTCCGGTGCATGTACCCTGGACCCTGGCCTCCTTTGCAATTCTCCTTTCCCTGGTGGTCGGAGGAATTACGGGGGCCCTGCTGGGCAGAAATGTTTCGAGAATCAAACCTTCGGAGGTGTTGCGAAATGAATAATGGAAAGATCTTAACAGGTACGGATCTTAGCAAGAAATACGGCGTTCTCGAGTTGGTCAAGGGAGTTTCCCTGTACATTAACCCCGGAGAATTCGCCTGCATCACAGGGAAATCGGGGAGCGGCAAGACGACGCTCCTGTCCCTCCTCTCCGGTCTGGAACATCCCACCTCGGGCCATATAACACTCGACGGCAAGGATATCACCACGGCCACGGAGGATGAGCTGGCGCTCTTCCGGAGGGAAAACGTGGGCTTTATTTTCCAGTCCTTCAACCTGATCCCCACGCTCTCCGCCTGGGAGAATGTGGCACTCCCGCTCTTCCCCGTAAAAATGACGGGTGAAGAAAGGAAACGGCGGGCAACGGACCTTCTTGAGAGGATGGAGCTGGGACACAGGATGGACCACCTGCCCTCCGCCCTCTCGGGGGGAGAGAAGCAGCGGGTGGCGATTGCAAGGGCCCTGGTGACGCGACCGAAGGTCCTCTTTGCAGACGAGCCCACGGGTAACCTCGATTCCGTAACGGAGGATTCCATCATGGAAATTTTAAACAGGCTACACACAGAGGAAGGATTGGCCATCCTCATGGTCACCCATGAAATCGAACTTGCACAAAGCGCGGACCGGTTGATCCGCATGCATGACGGGGAGGTTATATCATGAAAAAGACTCTTATTGGTTGTATATTGGTTCTGGCCATCGTCTCCTTTTTTTCAAGCGCCTACGGGGCGAGGCCCACCAGGGTGGATGTGCTCTACATGAACCACGGACCCCTTATGGACACGCTCGACAAGATGAAAAGCGTTTTCTCCTCCTACGGGGACAGGATCAGCGTATCCTGGCATGAGTTTTTCAGCAAGGAGGGGGAGGATTTTAAGGCCGAAAAGGGCATAAACGGGCACGTGCCGCTCGTCATCTGGATCGACGGCAATGAGGTCGTGAAGCTGGGTCAAAGGCAGGTAAAATTCGTCGGGTTTCCCACAGGCGCAGGCCCCTCCTTTTTTCAGGGCAAGTGGACCATCGACGATCTGAGAATGATCCTCGATCAGGTGACTTCCAAGAAGTGAGGAGGCGATGGACTATCGTTATGTGTTAAAGGAGCTCCGCCGCCACCATCACCGGACCCTTGTCAATATCCTGGGTATTGCCGTGGGCATTGCCCTCTTTGTTTCCATCAACGCCGTCTCGGCCGCCTATAAGAGGGCCGTAAGCCTGCCCTTTAAGAATCTCGGAGCCGACCTGGTGGTCCAGAAACCGGAGCGGCGAAAGATGGATTCTTCCCGGGCCCCCGAATCCATGCGTGGGATACGGCTACCCTTTTCAAACCAGCCTCTTACCCCGGAGGACCTGCAAAGGCTCTCCTCCATTGACGGGGTCGGGGCCATGGCCTCCGCCTTGCTGCTCTGGGAGTTTGATCGGGGAGGGTTCAGGACCATCATGGGTGTTGACCTTTCGCATCCGGATCTGGGACCTGTCAAGGTAAGAAAATGGCTCAAGGAGGGAAGTTTCCCTGAGCATGATGGGGAGGCCTTGCTTGAGGAGCATTATGCACGGTTTCATCGCATAAAGCTGGGGGACAGGGTGAGGATGCAACGGCACAGCGCCGATAATCAGGTCTTCATTCGCAGCCTGGCGACGCGGGGCTGGGAGGGGGGTCTGGCGCGGGCTACCATCGGCGCCGTTCATGTCATGGACGCCATGGGCAAGGAC
>CAZGIZ010000154.1:4921-10368 GCA_964526655.1 uncultured Desulfobacteraceae bacterium
GGGCTCCTGGAGATTAAGGAAGGATCCCAGATCGCCTCGGCCAACATCTACCTTCCCCTTGCAGACGCTCAGAACCTGTACGGTGAGGTGTCAAAGGGTATCAATGTCGTGTATATCCGTCTCAAGGATCCCCAGTTTTTGAACCGGGTGAAGACACAGATCTCCAGGCTGCTCAGCGGCGTCACAGTCAACAGCTCCGATTCATTCCTGGAGTTGATGGGCGGGGTCTCGAGGATTCTGGACCAGTTCTCCTTTCTCCTATCCATAATAGCCTTGGGAGGCGCCATAGCCCTGATCATAAAGACCATGCTTGCCAATCTCGTTGCCCGCTCAAGGGAGATTGGCATCCTGAAGGCAGTGGGCTGGACGGGTAAAGACGTGCAGAAGCAGTTAATGGGTGAGGCCCTGCTCCAGACGCTTACGGGGGGCCTCCTGGGGCTCATCCTGGGCTATGGTGTATCTTATCTGCTGGGATTTACCTCGATCACGGTATCAACCCCCTGGGAAGTCAACCTCCTTCCCGCCCTTGCCAGGAGTGCCGAAGGCGCGGCACCTGCGGCCGTCCGGCTTCCCGTGGCCCTTTCCTTCGGTCTAATCGCGTCCGCCATGGCACTCTCCCTTCTTGCAGGTGCCCTTGCGAGCTATTTCATGGGCCGGCGGACCGTCCGGATGAAACCCGCCGACATACTAAGGAGGCTGTGAATTGAAACTAAAAAGAACCTTGGATAATATCTCGACGATCCTGCATCTTATCCCGGTAAATCGAGAATTTTGAGGGTGCAGCGGAGTCAAACAATCGAGGAGAGGTATTGGAAATGATAAGGAACGCAAAAGAAAAGATCATAGGTGCTACTGGAAGCCTTTCAGGTATCGCCAGCATCCTCGGCTCGTGGCAGGCATGCCATAGTGTGTGTCTTACATTGGTCGGATTCTTGAGCATTTTGGGGATAACCGTAGTAGGTATGCCATTGGCATTTCTGACAGGGGTGGCAATACCTGTATGGATAGGTGCTGTTATCTTGCTGATCATTGTAGCAATTCTGTATATCAAAAAGAGATGCATCTCGAGCAGGCTCCTGATGGTGAATTCAGGATTGATAATCGCCGGCATTCCATTTCCTTTCTTGCAGCAATTCACTAAAATTTTTTAGATAATTGGAGGAGTATTGGTAATGATAGGAATTTCCCTGTTTGTTAAAGACAAAATACAATTATCTTCTCAATAACTCAGGGTAACTGTTTCTCCGGTTGAACTGTCACGGATACAAAACAAAAATAGGGAAACAAGGAGCTCACATCTTAATTATTAATTATTTACATTCCTATTTAGCTCCTCTATTTTCATCGTCGAATCATTGGATCATTTTAATTGATATCTACGGAAAGGCAGTCATGGCCAGACCTCTGCATGTGGAATATGCAGGAGCTTTCTATGTATAATCAATCGCGGGAACGCCGGAGAAAAGATTTTAAAAAAATGGAGGGAAATAGAATGATGTTGAGATTAATGACAGCTATTGCATTAACGATGCTGCTCCTTGCAGGCCCGGTTCACGCCTATGAAAAGGCAAGCAAGGCCAGGCAAGAGGAGATTGAACGGCGCGGCGCCCGGGTTATGCCCTTCAGCCTGGAGCGCACAGTGCATGTCTTTAGCAAGACGAAGAACGGCGGCATACAGCAGGTGATCGCCAAGGATAAATCCGATACAGGGCAAATAACGCTGATCCGGGAGCATTTGAGCATGATTTCAAAACAATTCGGCCAGGGCAACTTTTCGGCTCCGGCCAGCATCCACGGGAGTGATATGCCGGGCCTGGCAGAGCTGGAGAAAGCGCAACCAGGTCAAATTAGGATCCTGTATAAAGAGATCCCCGTTGGCGCGCAGATAACCTATTCGTCGACGAGTCCCGAACTGGTTGACGCGATCCACAGATGGTTTGACGCCCAACTGGCCGACCACGCCGGGGCCTTACCAAGCCTGCCCGAGCACCAAAAGAGATGATTTTCAGATTGGCATTATCTGTGGAATCTACATCCGGGACTGAGGAGACAACATGAACAAAGACAAGATAGTGACGTTGTTGGGTCTGGCAGGGTTTATCGTTATGGCCGACAACTGGGTTGTATCACCCATCCTGCCGGCCATCTCGAACAACCTGGGCATGAATATCGCCAGGGCCGGTTTGTTGATCAGCGCATATATGCTGCCCTTCGGGATATTTCAGCTTATTTTCGGTCCCCTGGCCGACCGCTACGGCAAGAAGCAGGTCATTACCTTTTCGATGATCATGTTCACGATCGCCACCGGTTTGTGCGCACTAGGCACCGGGTTGACCGATCTGGCCGTCTATCGGGCCCTGACCGGCGTCTTTGCCGCATCGGTGATGCCGATCTCGCTGGCGCTGATCGGCGATGTCTTTCCGATACAGGAACGGCAGGGGGCCATAGGGGGCTTCATGGGTCTGTCCTTCTTAGGCCAGGGCTTGAGCATGGCCATCGGGGGCGCCATAGCCTACCTCATCAACTGGCGCGGTGTATTCGGTGTCTATGCGGCCTTCTCATTGATACCGGTCTTTTTGCTATTAAAGAACTACAGGTCTCTGCCGGCAGAAACGCACAGGGACAGCGGGTTTTTTGCGCCCTATGTGAGGCTGGTCCGTACCCGGAAAAGCCTTTACACCTACCTGCTGATCCTGTTGGAAGGGATGTTCATCGTGGGCAGTTTCTCCTATTTCGGAGCATACATCTCCCGGACCTTCCACTTCAACTACCTGTACATTGGCCTGATTATGACCGCCTTCGGATTGATGACGGTCATAGGCGGAAGGATGAGCGGAAAATTGGCCCGGAAAGCGGGCGCCCGAGGGATCCTGAGCCTTGGCCTCTTTTTCGCGGCCCTTGCCGATGTGGTGATCTTCTATCTCGGCGGAAATCTCGGATTCCTGATCGCCGGCGTGGCCTTGCTGGGGTTGGGCTTCATCTTTACACACTCGACCCTCCTGACCCGGGCGACAGAGTTTGCGCGAAAGGCCCGTGGCGCCGCCATGTCACTGGTGGCCACCTGTTTCATGGGCGGCGGCGGGATCGGAACAGCCATCGGAGGCCGGTTGATCGCCAGGTTCAGCTTGGAATCGCTATTTCTCATCTACGGCGCGGCTTTGGTCTTTACCCTATTGATAAGCTTTGCCTTGATCCGGGACAAGGTAGTGGAGGACGACGAATCCAAAGAAGAAATAGGAAATCTGTGATTAACCCTCTCTGCCCTTCATTTGTCATGATACAAAACTCTAACTTAGAAAACTTGGCCTCCTAAGAAAACCATTTTCCTACTGGCCACTCCCATCAACGGATTCAGGGGTTCGATTCTTTTTGACTTCCTTCTGCAAGTTTTTTATTTTTAATTGTTAAATAATTAAAAGGTATATACATGCCGCCTCCACCGAGAACAGAGAAGCACATCAAATTGCCGGAATGAGAAAGTCATAGGGATAGTCATGGCAAAGTCGTTTCTGTTATAGCCAACATGGATACATTGAAGATTGAAGAGAAAAAAATACGCTATCGCTTCGATCGGCTGGAAGCCGCAGGTTCGCTGGGGGATTTGGGAACGCTTCTGCCGCTGGCCATCGGCATGATCCTCATCAACGGTTTAAACCCCTTGGGGTTATTTCTCTCCATTGGCCTTTTCTATATTGTCACCGGCATCTATTATGGCGTCACCGTGCCGGTTCAGCCCATGAAAGTGATCGGCGCCTATGCCGTGGCAACGGCCATAAGCCCGTCCGAAATCCTGGCATCCGGGGTCCTGATGGGCCTGCTACTGCTTCTTATCGGGGCAACCGGGGCCATGACCCTGATCGGCAGGTACACGCCAAAGCCGGTCATCAGGGGCGTTCAGCTTTCAACGGGGGCCTTGCTGATGGCATCCGGGGTGAAATTCATCCTGGGGGCCTCAAGTTTTCAGGCAGTGCGGCAGGCCGCCGAGCCTTACCTCACCCTTCAGGCGATCGGGCCTGTCCCTGTGGGAATCGTCATCGGGGTAGCGGGCGGTCTTCTTACCCTTTTGTTGCTGGAAAACAGGCGGCTTCCGGCCGGACTTCTCGTCGTGCTCTGCGGCCTGCTGATCGGGGCTATACTCGGCACCCACGAAGGATTCGACAAGATGCGATTGGGCCTCTGTATGCCTCAACTGCTGCCTTTCGGGCTCCCATCCCAAAAGACTTTTACCATGGCCCTGCTCGTGCTGGTGCTCCCCCAGATACCCATGACTCTCGGAAATGCCGTTATCGCCTACGCCGACCTATCCGCAGAGTATTTCAGTGAAGCATCACGTAAGGTTACCTACCGAAGCGTGTGCATCAGCATGGCTCTGGCCAATTTTGCCAGTTTTCTGGTAGGCGGGATGCCTCTTTGCCATGGGGCCGGAGGTCTGGCAGCCCATTACCGATTCGGAGCACGCACCGCGGGCTCGAATCTGATCATCGGTTTTATCTTCATTATCCTGGCGCTCTTTCTCGGGAACCACATCCTCTCGGTCTTCTATCTCCTACCCATGTCTATACTCGGGGTGTTGCTCCTCTTTGCAGGAAGCCAGCTCGCCATGACCATCATGGATCTTAAAGGGCGCAAGGATCTGTTCGTAGCCTTGCTCATCCTCGGTATCACTCTCGCTTCAAACCTGGCCGCGGGCTTTGTTGCCGGAATTGTCATCGCCTACGCCCTGAAGTCCGAGAAACTGGAGGTATAGAAACCCGAACTCCCGATTCTTCGGATAACATGACCGGATTTCGGACTTTTCCGCTTGTGAATTGCGCGGATTATTTCCATAAGGGGGAAAAACAGGATGACAAGCTTGCTTATTGTCGGAGGAAGCGACACGGGCATCAGCGCTGCATTGAGGGCAAAGGAGATTGACCTGCAATGGATATCACGGTCATGGTCGCGGATCGTTTCCCGAATTACAGCATATGCGGCCTTCCCTTCTACCTGAGCGGTGAGGTGCCGGACTGGCACACCCTTGCCCATCGCAGGGCAGATGAAATCGAAGGGCAGGGTATCCGGCTCCTGTTGGAGCACAGGGCAACGGGCGTTGATCCTGAGGCAAAGACAGTCGCGACCATAGATAAGGGCGGGATGACCCGAATGTTGAAATACGACAAGCTGATTGTCGCAACGGGGGCTGTTTCGGCCCGGCCTCCTTTGGAAGGTCTCGACCTTCCAGGGGCCTTCACACCCTGCGCTGGATGGAGGACGGATTTGCTGTCCACGGATATATGGAGGCCTTTCAACCAAAATCCGCTGTTATTCTTGGAACGGGCTACATAGGCATGGAGACTGCCGATGCCTTGACCCGTAAGGGTCTGGCCGTCACCGTGCTCGCCCGCTCGGGACGTGTCCTGAAAACCGTTGATCCGGAATTAGGCGAGATCATACGCAGGGAGTTGACA